>NZ_NMUO01000039.1 GCF_002237365.1 Zobellella denitrificans | reverse complement strand
GCCCGAGGCCAAGGCGGCCGCCGTTCAGGACACCGCCCCGGTCAACGGCAAGGTTCAGGCCTCCGGCCTCTACCGGGCCGCCCGCCAGGCGTCGGCCCCCATGGCCAAACCGCCGGTGGTGCCCGAGGTGCCCTACGTCAAGCCGGACTATCCGCCCCTGGAGCGCCAGGCCATTGCCACCAGCGGCCGCCCGGCCGGCAGCCAGGCCGCCCGCAACGTGGCCTCGGCCCCCATGGCCAAGCCGGAATAAGGCGTCCATTCCAGCACGACAAAAGGCTCCTTCGGGAGCCTTTTTAGTTTGTTGAAATACTCGGAGGCAGTGGTTCGTCGGATAGACATCTACCGCGGGTTCATTATTGCCTTTTCCGCTCCATGATCCAGAATATGGCCAAGGCTTAACACCGGGCTGCCGTTGCTTGATGGCGGCAGCCGAGATGCAGAGGACAACAATTTTGGCGCACCAGGAAAAACATAAGGTTCTGTTTGTGTGCATGGGCAATATCTGTCGCTCGCCCACCGCCGAGGCGGTGTTCCGCCACAAGGCACGGGCAGTTGGGCTGGAGCTGGTAATCGACTCGGCCGGCACCATCGGCTACCACAGTGGCGCCACGCCGGATGCCCGCTCCCGGGCGGCAGGAGAAGCCAGGGGCTATGACTTCAATGGTATTCGCGCGCGCCGGATCCGGGCAGAAGACTTTACCGACTTCGATCTTATCCTGGCCGCGGATCGCGACAATCTGGCGGATCTCAGGGCAGTATGTCCGCCAGAGCAGCAGCACAAGCTGAAGCTGCTGCTGAGCTTTGCCCATCAACCTGAGCAGGAAGTACCTGATCCCTACTATGACGGCGATCAGGGCTTTGAGCATGTTTTGGATTTAATCGAGTCCGCCTGCGACGGTCTACTGGCTCATTTGCATCGTCCGCGCCGGTAACGGCCATCGTCCGGCGCGGACATTCAGAAGCCACAGCCATGCCGTCCTGACGGGCATGGCTGGGGATAGCACACCTTCGCCCGGGAATGCCTTTATTCACCCCACTCGTCGGGCAGTCTGATCACTATGGTTCCGGCCTGGGATGACCTTCTGGGGGGGATAAGGGGAGCCGGTGTGTCGAGCTCATCGAACAACACCACGCGCGGTCCGCTGCCGGCGTCAAAAACGGATTCGTTAGAATCCCTATATGATGACAAGAGTTTTACCTTGACCATGTCCATACCGCCCTCCTTGGCGTGTAACAGCATGTAGTTAGAGCATAGTCCGAACCTGCGCCCATTACCCAATCCTGATCCGGGACTGGTGGATAAGCGGGGTTGCGGGGAGCCCCGGCAGGCTCGACAGCTGGAGAACGCGGACGAGGGGGCTGTCGCCCCCGGTATCAAAGTTTGAGCCGGTCCAGCAGGCCGGGCAGGCGTTGCTGAAGCTTGTCGCCCAGCTCCTCGCCCAGCTTTTCATCGAGCCGCCGCTGCAGCCGCTCCGCTTCCCGGTCCACCTTGTCGCGCAGGTAGCGGTCGAACACCTGCTGCATGTCCAGGCTGTACTTCGGCGCCTGGTAGCTGCCGCTGATGCGCACCGGCAGGGTAATGTTCTTGAGCTCGGTGAGTTCCTCCCCATCCTGGCCCTTGAGCGAGCCGACGATGGAGGTGTTCAGCAGCACATTCAGGGACTGGTCGAGCAGGCTGGTCTCCCCCTGCCCCTCGATGCGCAGCAGGGGGGACGCCATCCGGAGGTTGTCGGTCGCGACCTTGCCGCCGCCCACCCTGAAATCGGCGGTCAGGGCGCTGAAGTCGGTCTTCTGCACCGCCTCTTCCGCCGGCAGCGGCTGCCCCTTCACCTGGGCATAGCCACGGCGGATCATGGCCGGGATATTGACCCCGTGCAGGGCGCCATCGGTTACCTTCAGTGCGCTGCTGCCCTGGACGTTACGCTTGAGCGCATCGGCGGAAAGGCCCCGGCCACGCAGATCCAGCGCCAGGCTCGCCTCGCCCGCCAGGTAGTCGATGTCCATGGCGGCGGCGAGCAGGGCCCGGGCATCGACCCCGGTCAACCGCTTGCTCACATTGAAGCGGGCCGGGCTGGTGCTGGCGTCGAGTTCACCGCTGGCGTCAAGTCTTCCCTGGTAAAGCCGGGCCTCCACCTCTTCCAGTTTCAGCTTGCCCTGAGCGAGCCGGATCATCAGGGTCAGTTGCTCCAGTTCCACCCCCTGGGCCAGCACCTTGTCGGCACTCAGGCTGCCCTCGACATCGAGCCCCTGGAGAAAGGACAGATCCGGCTCCTGCCCGGCCACCGGCGCGGGCACGACCGTACCGGAGCCGGAGGCGGCACCGGAGGTCGAGGGCGCCCTGCCCTGTTGCGGGCGCCATTCCGTCAGCAGGGCGTCCATATCCAGCAGCGGCGTGGTCAGGCCGAAGCGGATGGTCGGGATCGCCTTGTGCTGGACCGACAGCGCGCCGGCCAGCTCCAGGGCACCCAGCTGCAACGCCAGCCCGGTGAACTCGGCCCGCTTCTGCGCCAGCTCGTAGGCCAGCTCGCCACTCAGGCGCAGCTGCTTGGTGCCGGGAATGGCCCGGCCGGTGGCATCCACCGCCAGCTGCAGTCCATCCAGGCGCAGCCGATCGAACTCGGGCGCCAGCCACAGCCGGCCCTGGGCCTCGAGGCTGGCCTGCACGTCGTCGCTGAACAGGCTGCCGGAGAGGCTGAGCGGCACCGACTCGCCGGGCGCGAAGGCATCCAGGGTGAGGTTGACCCGGTTCAGGCGGGTCAGCCGCCCGCTGCCTTCATCCTGCATCACCACTTCGGCATCGGTCACCCTGACCCCGGCCAGGCTGATGCTCATGGGCCGGCGCTCGTCTTCCCGCCCCTGCCCCCCAGGTTGCCCGGCGTCCGCCTCGACCGGCGCCTCCCGCCCGGACAGGCCGCGCAGATCGTCGAGATTCGACACCCCGTCGGCCCGGGTGATCAGGTGCAGGCGGGCGTTGCCCAGCACCATTTCCCCGATCTCCAGTCGGTTGTCGAACAGCGGCCGCAGCGCCACGTCCAGGCTGACCTCGCCGATGGCAAGGGTGGGCCCTTCCGGGAAGCCGGGTGGGTTGAGCAGGGCGGTGTTGCCCAGGGTGAAGCCGATGGAGGGGAAGAAACGCCAGCTCAGATCGCCCTCTATCACCAGGGTACGGCCGGTTTTCTCCCGTGTCTGCTCGATCAGCACCCGCTTGACCCGCTCGGTGTCCACCAGTTGGGTGAGTGCCACCAGCGCCAGTATCAGCAACAACAGCAGGGCGCCCAGCCCGTAGAGCCACTTTTTCATTGTCGTTATCCCGTATTGAGGTTCAGTCCTGGTTGATCCGGCTGGCGTCCGCTCCCTTCTGGGCCTTGTACTTGGCACTGGCACGGCTCATGTAGGGCCGCTCCGCCGGGCCCGACATGGTTTCGAAGTTGAGCGCACCGATCACCATCTTGGGCCGCAGCGCCAGCGGCAGCTTGCCGCTGTTGTAAAACTCCAGCACGATGCGCCCGGACCAGCCCGGATCGATGCGGTGGGCAGTGACGTGCACCATAAGCCCGAGGCGCGCCAGGGAGGAACGGCCGTCCAGCCAGCCGACGATGTCATCGGGAAGGGTAACGGACTCATGCGTTACTGCCAAGGCCAGTTCCCCCGGATGCAGGAAAAAGGCCTCGCCGTCGTTGATGAAGATCTCGTCGCTCATCACCCGGTTGATGGCCTCGGACACCTGGGCGCTGGGGCCGCTCAGATCGATATAGGGGGCGGTATGATCCTGGAACACCCGGAACTCATTGCCGAGCAGCACGTCCACGCTCACCCCGCTGATCCGCTCGGGCAGGGGCTCAGGGGTGATGCGAATGCGGCCTTCGGCCAGGTAACGCTTGATATCACGGTCGCACAGACGCATGAAGACTCCTTGATTCGGTGATTAATCCATCAGCAGGTGGCGGATGCGGGACTTGATCATGTCGGTGGCGATGCGGTTCTTGCCGCCGCGCGGCACTATCACGTCCGCGTGCTGCTTGGACGGCTCGATAAACTGCAGGAACATGGGCCTTACCGTTTCCTTGTACTGGTTGAGCACCGACTCCATGGAGCGGCCGCGCTCTTCCACGTCCCGCTGCAGCCGGCGGATCAGGCAGATGTCCAGGGGCGTATCCATAAAGATGGTGGCGTCCATCAGCTCGCGCAGCACCGGATCCGTGAGCAGCAGTATGCCTTCGAGGATGATCACCTTCTTCGGCAGGAAGTGGATGGTCTCGGAGGTGCGGGTATGGGCCACGTAGGAATACTGGGGAATGTCCACCGCCTCGCCCCGGCTGAGGGCGCGCAGGTGCTCGGCCAGCAGCTCGTGGTCCAGGGCCCGGGGGTGGTCGTAGTTGGTTTTTATCCGTTCTTCCATGGTCAGGTGACCCTGATCCCGGTAATAGCAATCCTCGCTGATCACCCCGATCTCGGCGGCATCCAGCTCCGCCATCAGCTCGTTGTAAATGGTCTGGGCAATCAAGCTCTTGCCCGAGGCGGATGCACCGGCGATGCCGATGATCACACAGCTGCGCTGTTCTGACATTCTGTTACCTGAAAAATGAAAAAAGGTTCACACCAGCCGGGTATAGAGGCTGGTGGGAATGGTCTTGCCGGTAAAGTAGAGGCCGGCGGCCACCCGGGCGGCGATGTCCAGATAGGCCCGGGCGATATGCCCCTCGGGCTCGGCCTCGACCGTGGGCGTCCCCCGGTCCATCTGCCGGCAGAGGTTCGCATCCAGCGGCAACTGGCCGAGCAGGGGCACCTGGTGCTCGGTCGACACCCGCACCCCGCCCCCTTCGCCGAACAGGGCTTCCCGGTGGCCGCAGGCGGTGCACTGGTGGTAGCTCATGTTCTCGATCACCCCCAGCACCGGGATATTGACCTTGCGGAACATGTTGATGCCCTTGACCGCGTCGGCCAGGGCCACATTCTGGGGCGTGGTCACCACCAGCGCCGCCGTGGTGGGCACCTGCTGGGCGATGGTGATCTGGATGTCGCCGGTGCCCGGGGGCAGGTCCACCACCAGGTAGTCGAGCTCACCCCAGCGGGTCTCGCGCAGGATCTGCGACAGCGCCTTGCTGGCCATGGGCCCCCGCCAGATGGTGGCGTCGTCCGCCGCGACCAGAAAGCCGATGCTGTTGGCCTTGAGGCCGTGGGCCTCGATGGGCGTCATGGTCTTGCCGTCGTCGCTTTCCGGCCGGGCGTCGGCCACCCCCAGCATCAGCGGGATGGAGGGGCCGTAGACGTCCGCGTCCAGGATGCCGACCCGGGCCCCCTGGCGCTTGAGCGCCAGCGCCAGGTTGACCGCGGTGGTGGACTTGCCCACCCCGCCCTTGCCGGAGGAGACGGCGATGATATTGCGCACCCCGGCCACGCCCTGGACCTCGTTGGCCCGTGCCAGGGTGGCCACGTCGACGCGCAGTTGCCAGCGCACCGCACGGGCACCGCTCAGGGCGCACAGCTCGGCGTCCAGCGCGTGCAGCGCCGCTTCCACCGCCAGCTCGGCGAAGGGCAGCACCAGGCTGATGACCAGTTCGTCCTGCTCCAGGCTTATGCCGCGTACAAAACCGGCACTGACCGGATCCTGGGCCCAGTGCGGCGGCCTGAATTGCGCGATGCGGGCGCTAATCTGTTCGTTGTTCATGCTGTTTGGCCTGATAGGGAATCCGCCCTGCACTCTACCAAAAAGCCCGGGCCGGCGAAACGCCGGCCCGGGTTGTAAAGGGGATTAGGCGGCAGATGACTTACAGCAACCGCTGCTCGGTCGCCGGGTCGAACAGCACCGCCTTGCCCATGTCCACCATCAGCGCCATCGGCTCGCCGGCCCGGCCCGCCTCGGCCGGGTGCACCCGGCAGTTGATGCCCTGGCCGTTGAGCTGCACCTCCACCAGAGTATCGGGCCCGGTCGGCTCCACCACTTCCAGCCGTGCCCGGAAGCGGCACACCTGCGCCAGCCCTTGCTGATGGGGGATCACCTGGGTCAGGTGCTCGGGACGGATGCCCAGCACCACCTCCTGCCCCAGCCGGCCGGTCAGGCCGCGGGTGTCCGGCCCCAGGGGGAAGACGAAGGCTTCGCCGTCACCGTTGAGCACCTGCACCCCCAGCCCCTGCTCGCTCGCCACCAGCTCGCCGCGCAGGAAGTTCATCGCCGGCGAGCCCATAAAGCCGGCCACGAACATGTTCACCGGGTTCTCGTAGATCTCCCGCGGCGTGCCGAACTGCTGGACGATGCCGTCCTTCATCACCGCGATGCGGTCCGCCAGGGTCATGGCCTCTATCTGATCGTGGGTCACATAGACGATGGTGGTGCCCAGGCGCTGGTGCAGCTTCTTGATCTCGGTGCGCATCTCCACCCGCAGCTTGGCGTCCAGGTTGCTGAGCGGCTCGTCGAACAGGTAGATCTTGGGCCGGCGCGCCAGCGCCCGCCCCATCGCCACCCGCTGGCGCTGGCCGCCGCTGAGCTGGGACGGCTTGCGATCGAGCAGGTGGCTTATCTGCAACAGCTCCGCCACCCGCTGCACCTCCTGCTCCCGCTCGGCCCTGGGCACCTTGCGGATCTCCAGGCCGAAGGCGATATTGTCGCGCACCGTCATGCTCGGGTAGAGCGCATAGGACTGGAACACCATGGCGATGTCCCTGTCCTTGGGCTGCAGCCCGGTGACCACCCGCTCGCCGATGCGGATATCGCCGGAAGTCACCTCCTCCAGCCCGGCGATGGCGTTCATCAGGGTCGACTTGCCGCAGCCGGACGGTCCCACCAGGATCAGGAACTCCCCGTCCTTGATTTCGATATCGATGCCCTTGAGCACATGGGTATCGCCAAAACTTTTCTTTACGTTCTGAATTGCCAATGCTGCCATGATGGCGTCCTCTTCAATATATTGCCGCGTCGCCATGGTGGACAGACAACGCCCTAGTCGAGTGACGGTCAAAGGGAGCGGCTCCGCCGACCGTGACATGCCAGGGATGGCATGTCCGAGCCCCCATGGATGGGTTTACGGCGTGTCGGCGGAGCTGTCCCTTTGGCCGGTGCGCCGCCATATCCTGCCACCCATGCCGCTTCATCATCCTTTCACCGCGCCGGCGGTCAGGCCGCGCACGAAATACTTGCCCGCCAGCACATACACCAGCAAGGTCGGCAACGCCGCTATCATCGCCGCCGCCATGTCCACGTTGTACTCCTTCACCCCGGTCGAGCTGTTCACCAGGTTGTTCAGCGCCACCGTGATCGGCTGGGTATTGCCGCCGGAATACACCACCCCGAACAGGAAATCGTTCCACACCTGGGTGAACTGCCAGATGACGGTCACCACGAAGATGGGCGCCGACACCGGCAGAATGATGCGCCAGTAGATACGGAAAAAACCGGCCCCGTCGATGCGCGCCGCGCTCACCAGCTCGGTCGGCACCGCCACGTAGAAATTGCGGAAAAACAGGGTGGTAAAGGCCATGCCGTAAACCACGTGCACGAACACCAGGCCCGGGATGGTGTTGGCCAGCCCCAGCCAGCCCAGGGTCTGGGCCATGGGCAGTATCACCACCTGGAAGGGAATGAAGCAGCCCAGCAGCATGGCGCCGAAGAAAAATTCCGAGCCCCGGAAGCGCCACTTGGTCAGCACATAGCCGTTGAGGGAGCCGAGCAGGGTGGAGATCAGCACCGCCGGCACCGTGATGGCGAAGGAATTCCAGAAATAGGGCTGCACCCCCGCGCAGCTCACCCCGGTGCAGGCACTGCCCCAGGCCTTGGCCCAGGCTTCCAGCACCCAGACTTCCGGCAGCGCCAGCAGGTTGCCGCCGCGGATGTCCGCCATGCTCTTGAACGAGGTCAGCACCATCACCAGCAGCGGCAGCAGGTAGAACAGCACCGCCAGGCCCAGCACGCCATACAGCAGCCCCCGGGCGACGGGATTGGCAGCGGTTTTAACCATGACGTTTCCCCCTCAGTTCGGAATACAGATAAGGCACCAGTATCGCCAGCACCACCCCCAGCATCATCACCGCGCTGGCCGAGCCCAGGCCCATCTGGCCGCGGCTGAAGGCAGTGGTGTACATAAAGGTGGCCGGCAGATCGGTGGCATAGCCGGGGCCGCCGCCGGTCAGCGCCATCACCAGGTCGAAGCTCTTGATGGCGATGTGGGAAAGAATGATAAAGGCGCTGAAGAACACCGGCCGCAGGTAGGGCAGTATGATGCGCCGGTAGATGGTGAGCAGGCCGGCGCCGTCGAGCTGGGCCGCCTTGATGATGTCGTTGTCCACCCCGCGCAGGCCGGCCAGGAACAGCGCCATCACGAACCCCGACGACTGCCAGACGGCGGCGATCACCAGGGTGTAGATGGCCATGTCCGGATTGACCAGCCAGTCGAAGGTGAAGGACTCGAAGCCCCAGTCCCGCATCAGCTTCTCCAGCCCCAGCCCCGGGTTCAGCACCCATTTCCAGGCGGTGCCGGTGACGATGAAGGACAGCGCCATCGGATAGAGAAAGACGGTGCGGATGGCGCCCTCGGCGCGGATCTGCTGATCCAGCAGCACCGCCAGCAGCACCCCGAGGGCGAGGCAGATCAGGATGAAAAGCCCGCCGAAGATCAGGATATTGAGCGAGGCCACGCTCCAGCGTTCGTTGTCCAGCAGCCGCTGGTACTGCAGCCAGCCCACGAAATCGTACTTGGGCAGGAAACGGGACGAGGTGAAGGACAACAGCACCGTCCAGGCCACGAAGCCGTACACGAACAGCACCGTGGTGATCATGGTCGGGCCCAGCACCAGCCTGGGCAGCCAGCGCTGCAGCCGGTCCGCCGTGCCGCCGCCGGCGCGGACAGGGGCCTCTCCCCGCGGCAGGGCCCGGGTCATGGAATACTTGGTCATGTCAAATCCCTGAGATAAGACCGGAAGACGACGGGCGGGCAAGGGCCCGCCCGCCGGGCTCAGATGGCGGCCTTGACCGCCCGGGCCATCTGCCGGGCCGCGTCCTCGGCGCTCATGGAGGCGCTGTTGAAGTAGTTGGTCACCACGTCATAGATGGCGCCCTGGATGGCGGAGCTGGTGGCCATGCCGTGGGCCATGCTCGGCACCAGGGTATCCTGCTCGGCGGTGCGCACGAAGTCGTCCATCGACAGGTGGGCGCAGCTGTCGAACTTGTCCCGGGGCAGGCCGGTGCGGGCGGGAATGGAGCCCTTGTTGAGGTTGAAGGTTTCCTGGAAGGTCGGCTCCATGATAAGGCGCGCCAGATCCTTCTGGGCCTGGATGTCGTCGTCATCGCGCTGCTCGAACATGGCGAAGCTGTCGATGTTGAAGGTAAAGGCATCCTGGGTGTCGGGCGCGGCCACGCACAGGTAGTCCTGGCCCGCCACCTTGCCGGCGGCGCTGAATTCGCCCTTGGCCCAGTCGCCCATCACCTGCATGGCGGCGTCCCCGTTGATCACCATGGCGGTGGCGATGTTCCAGTCGCGGCCCGGGGCATCGGCGTCGATATAATTGCGCAGTTGCTTGAACAGGGACAGCACCTCCACCATCTGCGGGCCGGACAGGGTGGCATCGTCATGCTCGACCAGGGCCTTGCGGTAGAAGTCGACCCCGCCCTTGCCCAGGGCCACCGCCTCGAACAGGGTGGCGTCCTGCCAGGCCTGGCCGCCGTGGGCCAGGGGGGTGACACCGGCCGCCTTCAGCTTGTCGGCCACGGTGATGAACTCGTCCCAGCTGGTGGGCACCGCTACCCCGACCCGTTCGAACACCGCCGGGTTGGCCCACAGCCAGTTGACCCGGTGCACGTTCACCGGCACCGCCACATAGTGGCCGTCGTGGCGCATCACGTCCGCCACCACCTTGGGCAGCAGCTCGTCCCAGCCGCCCTGGCGGGCCACCGTTTCCAGGTTGGCGAGAAACCCCAGCTCGGCCCATTCCTGGATGTCCGGTCCCTTGATCTGGGCGGCGCTGGGCGGATTGCCGGACACGGCGCGGGACTTGAGTACCGTCATGGCGCTCTCGCCGCCGCCGCCGGCCACCGCGAAGTCTTCCCAGCCGTGGCCTTCCGCCTCCAGCAGCTCCTTGAGCACGGCCGCCGATCTGGCTTCGCCGCCGGAGGTCCAGAAGTGCAGCACTTCCACCTTGCCCGCCCAGGCCGACGGGGCCAGCATACCGCCTAACATCACACCGAGAATGGATTTCCGTAACAGTTTCATTGGGGTTCCCTTTTGTGGTTTCACTCAATGGCAGGCTCCCACCTGGAGCCACCCCGTCATTAAAGCACGGCGGCCAAGGCGCTTGGGTTACATAAGGAAAGCAATTGTAACGAAGTGTTAACGGATCCCGGGTTTATTCACACCGGGATCACATTTCAGCCGCTGCCCTTCGGCAGCCGCACCGACACCACCAGGCCGCCCCCGGCCCGGTTGGCCAGGCTCAGCTCGCCGCCGTGGGCGTGCACTATGTTGCGGGCGATGCTGAGCCCCAGGCCGGTGCCGCCGGTGTGGCGGCTGCGGGAGGATTCCAGCCGGTAATAGGGCTCGAACACCAGCTCCAGGGCCGCCTCGGGAATACCCGGGCCCCGGTCGCGGATCTGCACTTCCAGCCAGTGCTTGTCCTCGGTGAGGGTCACCTCGGCGGTGCGGCCGTAGAACACGGCGTTGTCGATCAGGTTGCCGAAGCAGCGCCGGAGCGCCAGCGCCTTGCCGTGAAAGAAGGCCGGCGACCGCCCCTGCAGGCTGACCTCGGCCCCCATCAGGCCGGCGTCGTCGCACAGTGCCTGCAACAGGGCGAAGAGGTCGACCCGGGTCGCCGGCTCGCGGATATCGGTACCCCGGGCACAGTCGAGGGCCCCCTTCACCATCTGTTCCAATGCCAGCAGATCCTGTTCGAACTTGGCCCTGATCTGGTCGTCGTCGAGCAGCTCGGCGCGCAGCCGCAGCCGGGTGATGGGGGTCTTGAGATCGTGGGAGATGGCCGAGAACAGCCGCTCCCGATCGGCCATAAAGCGGCCGATGCGGTCCTGCATCAGGTTGAAGGCGCGGGCGGTGGCGCGGATTTCCCGCGGGCCGCTTTCGTCCAGCTTGGCCACCTCCATGCCCCGCCCCAGCCGCTCGGCGGCCCGGCCCAGGCGGCGCAGGGGCCGGTTGAGCCAGCGGAAGATCAGGGCACCGGCCAGCAGCAACACCAGCACCAGCAGGGTGAGGAACAGCAGTCGCTCGCCGTCCAGGTAGGTCGTCGGTGCCAGCAGGGTCCGATCGGGCAGCAGCGCCGCCAGGTAGAGCCAGTCACCCTCGCCCATGGCCAGCTGCATCACCAGGATGGGCGGTGCGTCCGGATCGTGGATCTGGCTCTGCTGGGCCCAGCGGGCGGGCAGGTCCAGCAGCCGCACCTCGTTCTTGTACACGTGCAGGGTCTGGGGATGGGACACCCCGATGTGCAGCTCGAGCTCGCCGCCCAGGCGCCGGCGCAGCTCCTGCTCGAAGCGGCGGGTGACGATGGCCTTGACGGGAGAGTCGGGAATGTCCTGGATCTCGATAAATTCCCGGTTGAGGGACACGAAGAAGCGGGTGCCGCCCATGTCCCTGAGCTGGGACAGCACCAGGTGCTGGTAGTTGCGCGGCAGGGCGCGGAAGAAGTTGACGGTGGAGGCGACGCTGTCGGCCAGTTCCTCGGCCATGCGCGCCGCCGACTCGGCCTTGTCCTTGTTGAGCTGCTGCACCCAGACCGCGTTGCTGACCGCCTGGGCCAGCACCACCCCCAGTATCATCACCAGCGACATGCGCCCGAACAGGGAGTTGGGCCAGCGCAGCCAGCGTCTCATTTCAGCTCCACCGCCACCGCCAGCACATAGCCGGCGCCGCGCACCGTCTTGATGATGTGGGGATCCTTGGCGTCCTCCCCCAGCCGCTGGCGCAGCCGGCTGAGCTGCACGTCTATGCTGCGATCGAAGGGATTGGCCTCCCGGCCCCGGGTCAGTCCGAGCAGATCGTCCCGGCTCAGCACCTCGCCCGGCCGCTCCAGGAACAGCTGCAGCAGGCTGTAGTCGGCGCCGGACAGGGCCTGCTCCTCCCCTTGCGGATCGGTCAGGCTGCGGTTCACCGTATCCAACTGCCAGCCGGCGAAGCAGTAATAACGGTGGTGGCCGCCCGGCGCCAGCCCGCCCACCCGCCGGAAAATCGCCTTGATCCGCGCCAGCAGCTCCCGCGGGCTGAAGGGTTTGGGCACATAGTCGTCCGCGCCCAGTTCCAGGCCGATGATGCGGTCACTCTCGTCCGCCGAGGCGGTGAGCATGATGATGGGCACCTGGGAGACCTTGCGCACCCGGCTGCACAGGCTGAAGCCGTCCTCGCCGGGCATCATCACGTCCAGGATCAGCATGTCCGGCGACGCCAGCTCCAGCGCCTGCAACAGGCGTTCGCCGCTGTTGAGGGCACTCACCCTGAAACCGCTGCGCTCCAGGTAGGACTTGAGCAGGGCGCAGATCTCCTCGTCGTCGTCCACCACCAGGATGTGGCGGCCCAGCCAGTCGCTCATGCGCCGGCCTCCTCGGCCAGCAGGGCGGCGGCGGCCCCCAGCAGGCCGGGCTGCTCGGCCACCACCACCCAGGTGCCGATGGCTTCCAGGTAACCCCGGAACCGGCCCTTGGCCTCGAAGCGCTCGCGAAAGCGGCTCTCGGCGAACAGCTCGGTCATGCGCGGCACTATGCCGCCGGTGATATAGACGCCGCCCAGGGCGCCCAGGGTCAGGGCCAGATTGCCGGCCACCGACCCCAGGATGGCGAAGAAGCGTGCCACCGTTTCAACACAGCGTTCGTCGCTGCCGGCCAGGGCATGGCGGCCGATGTCGGCGGCGCCGTAGGCTGTTGCCGTCTCGCCGTGGTAGTCGCACAGGGCCTGGTAGAGGTGCTCGAGGCCCATGCCCGACAGCAGCCGCTCGGCGGACACGTGTTCGTACCGGCGCCAGAGGTGGCGCAATATGGCGAGCTCCACCTCGTCGTTGGGCGCAAAGTCCACGTGGCCGCCTTCGGTCACCAGGGGCCGGCCGTCGACCAGGCCGCCCACCCCCAGGCCGGTGCCCGGGCCGAGCAGGGCGATGGGGAACCCGGGCCGGGCCGCGCCGCCGCCCACCTTGCGTTTGTCCTGCTCCGCCAGGTGCGGCAGGCTGTAGGCCAGGGCGGTATAGTCGTTGATGATCCGCAGTTCATCCAGCGCCAGCGCCCGGGCCAGGGCCGCCCGGGAAAAGCACCAGCCGCTGTTGGTCATGTCGATGCAGTCCTGCTCCACCGGGCAGGCGATGGCCAGGCAGGCCCGTTTGATGCCTTCCAAAGGCTGGCCCACCTCGGCCAGGTAATGGCGGATGGCCTGCTCTATGTGTTCATGGGCGCTCACCGCCAGCACCCGGATATCCCGCACCGCCAGCGATCCTTCGTCGACCAGTGCAAAGCGGGCGTTGGTACCGCCGATATCGGCGATCAGACAGGCTGCTGTCATGTCACACTCCTTGTTCAAAACGTTTTAAAAAGGGAAAAAACTGGCGGGGAGTGTATAACAGAAAAAACTCGGGTAACATGCTCAGTCCCACGTAATTGACTCAACTAAATGGACATTATGGCTACCGATCCACGTAAGATACTTGTCACCTGCGCCCTCCCCTATGCCAATGGCTCTATCCACCTTGGTCATATGCTGGAGCACATCCAGGCCGATATCTGGGTTCGCTATCAACGAATGCGTGGCCATCAAATCCATTTTATCTGCGCCGACGACGCCCACGGTACCCCCATCATGCTCAAGGCCCAGCAACTGGGCCTGGATACCGAACAGATGATCGCCGCGGTGCAGCAGGAACACAAAGCCGACTTCGACCGCTTCCACATCGGCTTCGACAACTACCACTCCACCCACAGCCCGGAAAACCGCGAATTCGCCGAACTGATCTATGGCAAGCTCAAGGCCAACGGCTTTATCCAGAGCCGCACCATTTCCCAGCTGTACGATCCCGAACAAAACATGTTCCTGCCGGATCGTTTCGTCAAGGGTACCTGCCCCAGCTGCAAGGCGGAAGATCAGTACGGCGACAACTGCGAGGTGTGCGGCGCCACCTACACCCCGGCGGAGCTGATCAACCCGCGCTCGGCGGTGTCCGGCGCCACCCCGGTGATGAAGGACACCGAGCACTTCTTCTTCGACCTGCCCCAGTTCGAGGGCATGCTCAAGGCCTGGACCCGTTCCGGCGCCCTGCAGGAAGAAATGGCCAACAAGCTGGAAGAATGGTTCGAGGCCGGGCTGCAGCAGTGGGACATCACCCGCGACGCCCCCTACTTCGGCTTCGAGATCCCCGACGCCCCGGGCAAGTACTTCTACGTGTGGCTGGATGCTCCCATCGGCTACATGGGCTCGTTCAAGAACTATTGCGACCGCTTGGGCAACCTCGATTTCAACGACTACTGGAAGGCGGACAGCGACGCCGAGCTGTATCACTTTATCGGCAAGGACATCGTCTACTTCCACAGCCTGTTCTGGCCGGCCATGCTGGAAGGCAGCGGCTTCCGCAAGCCCAGCAATATCTTCGTGCACGGCTACGTCACCGTCAACGGCGCCAAGATGTCCAAGTCCAAGGGCACCTTTATCAAGGCCGACACCTACCTCGACCACCTGGATCCCGAGTGCCTGCGCTACTACTACGCCGCCAAGCTGTCCAGCCGCATCGACGATCTGGACCTGAACCTGGATGACTTCGTGGCCCGGGTAAACGCGGACGTGGTCAACAAGCTGGTCAACCTGGCCTCGCGCAACGCCGGCTTTATCACCAAGCGCTTCGACGGCCAGCTTGCCGCCGAGTGCGCCGAGCCCGCCCTGTACGCCGAGTTCGCCGAGGCCGCCGAGCGCATCGGCCAGTATTACGAGCAGCGCGAATTCGGCCGCGCCATCCGCGAGATCATGGCCCTGGCCGACAAGGCCAACCGCTATGTGGACGACAAGGCCCCCTGGGTGGTGGCCAAGCAGGAAGGCCAGGAGGCCGAGCTGCAGGCCATCTGCTCGTTAGGATTGAACCTGTTCCGGGTGCTGCTGACCTACCTCAAGCCGGTAATGCCGAAACTGGCCGAGCGGGCCGAGGCCTTCCTCGGCTGCGCCCTGGAATGGGACGCGGTGGCACAACCGCTGCTGGCCCACAGGGTCAACACCTTCAGCGCCCTGTTCAGCCGTATCGAGGCGGACAAGGTCGCCGCCATGGTCGAAGCCTCCAAGGAAGATCTGGCCGCCGAGCAGGCCGCCAAGCCCACCGGCCCCCTGGCGGACGACCCCATCAGTGACACCATCGGCTTCGACGACTTCGCCAAGGTGGACCTGCGGGTGGCGCTGATCAAGAAGGCGGAAGCGGTGCCGGAAGCGGACAAGCTGCTCAAGCTGCAGCTGGATCTGGGCGGCGAGACCCGCCAGGTGTTCGCCGGCATCAAGTCCGCCTACAAGCCGGAAGACCTGGAAGGCAAGCTTACCGTCATGGTCGCCAACCTGGCCCCGCGCAAGATGCGCTTCGGCATGAGCGAAGGCATGGTGCTGGCCGCCGGCCCCGGCGGCAAGGATCTGTGGATCCTCGAGCCCCAGGCCGGCGCCCAGCCGGGCATGAGGGTGAAATAAGCTGGAAGCTTGAAGCTGGAAGCTGGAAGCTGGAAGTGGCGCTGTTTTCAGGCGCCTCTTTAGCCGGTACACAGCCACAGCGTTGGCTGTATTGACAACAAAAAGCCCGGTTTATCAACCGGGCTTTTTACTTCCAGCTTCAGGCATCTAGCCTCCCGCCGTCAGCACTCGATAATATTGACCGCAAGGCCGCCGCGGGCGGTTTCCTTGTACTTGGTCTTCATGTCCATGCCGGTGTCGCGCATGGTCTTGATCACCTTGTCGAGCGATACCTTGTGTTCGCCGTCGCCGCGCAGGGCCAGGCGGCTGGCGTTGATGGCCTTGACCGCGCCCATGGCGTTGCGCTCGATGCAGGGCACCTGCACCAGGCCGCCGACCGGGTCGCAGGTCAGCCCCAGGTTGTGCTCCATGCCGATCTCGGCGGCGTTTTCCACGTGCTCTATGGTACCGCCCACCACCGCGGTCAGGGCACCGGCGGCCATGGAGCAGGCCACGCCCACCTCGCCCTGGCAGCCCACTTCGGCGCCGGAGATGGAGGCGTTTTCCTTGTACAGGATGCCGATGGCGGCGGCGGTCATGAAATACTGCACCAGGGCGTCGTCATCCACCGGCTGCACGAACTTGTCGTAGTAGTGCAGTACCGCGGGGATGATGCCGGCGGCGCCGTTGGTCGGCGCCGTCACCACCCGGCCGCCGGCGGCGTTTTCCTCGTTCACCGCCAGGGCGAACAGATCCACCCACTCCATCACGCTCAGGGGATCCTTGTTGTACTGGGATTCGCTTACCAGGCGACGATAGAGGGCCGGCGCCCGACGCCTGACCTTGAGCCCGCCGGGCAGTATGCCCTCGGTCTTGCAGCCGCGCTTGACGCAGGCCTGCATCACCCCCCAGATCTCCCGCAGCCCCTGGACTATTTCTTCCTCGCTGCGGTTGACCTTTTCGTTGGCCATCATCAGGCCACTGATGGACATGCCGTTTTCCTGGCACAGGCGCAGCAGCTCGGCCGCGCTCTTGAACGGATAGGGCGCCGGCCGGGCCACGGCCTGGGCCTGGGCGCCGGCCTTGGCCTCGGCGAATTCCTCCGCCTTGACCACGAAACCGCCGCCGATGGAGTAGTAGGACTGCTCGGCCAGCACCGCCTCGCCCTCGAAGGCCCGGCAGGTCATGCCGTTGCTGTGCAGGGGCAGGGTCTTGCGACGATGGAAGACGATGGCGCCGCTGCGGGGAAACTCCGCCGCATGCTCGCGGTTGAGCAGGATGCGCTGGCTGGCATCCACCTCGGCCAGGAAGCCCGGTATCATGTCCACGTCCACGCTTTCCGGGTCGAAGCCGCCCAGCCCCAGGATCACCGCCTTGCCGGTGCCGTGGCCGATGCCGGTCTGGCCCAGGGAGCCGAACAATTCCACCTCGACCCGGCTGACCCGGGTCAGGGTGCCCTGCTCCGCCAACCCCGCCACGAAGGCATGGGCCGCCCGCATGGGACCCACTGTGTGGGAGGAAGAAGGGCCGATGCCGATACTGAAGATGTCGAACACACTGATCATGGGAATACTCCGAAGCACAACGGGCTGAACGCAATCATTCAACTTATATTGAATGATTGTAGGATTATTTGAGTTGTAACCCAACAGATTTTTAAGGGGACGGCAAAAGGAAGCGGGATTTGTGACCGGGATCGCCTTGGTCAGCGGGCGATCTGCAGGGCGAACTGGTGGATGACGGCGGCGGTGATGCCCCAGATCCAGATGCCTTGCCAGGGAATGAAACAGACGGTGTGCAGCCGGCCGCGCCTGCGCAGGGTGAAGAGGTGGTGACGACGCAGATCCAGGACATAGGCCAGGGGCACCTGGAACACCTCGTCCACCTCCTGCGGATTGAGGATAAAATGCGGCCTGCCCTCGATCAGGCCGATAAAGGGGGTAAGCGCGAAACCGGACACGGTATACTGGGAGGGCAGGCGCCCGAGCGGCCGGCACAGGGCCGGATCCAGCCCGATTTCCTCCTGGCTTTCCCGCAGCGCCGTGTGCCAGAGGCTGGCATCGGTGTCGTCCACCCGGCCGCCGGGAAAGCTGACCTGCCCCGGGTGCTGGCGCAGCTGCCGGCTGCGCCGGGTCAGCACCAGCTCCAGCCCTTGTTCCCCGTCGAGCAGCGGCAGCAGCACCGCCGCCGGCCGGGCCTGGGCGGGCAGCACCGGATCCGGCGCCGGGGTAAGCAGGTTGAAACGGGTCAGCAGTTGCTCACGGGTCATAGGGTTTCCAGCACCGGCAGTATCTTGCCCAGTTTATCAAACAACTCCTGGTATTCGGCGCCGGCCTCGGAGTCGGCCACCAGGCCGCCGCCGGCCCAGCAGTAGAGGCGTCCCCGCTCCGCCAGCAGGGTGCGGATGGTGATGCTGGTGTCCATGCGGCCGTGGGCGCTGAGGTAGCCGATGCTGCCGCAGTAGCCGTGGCGGCGATGGGGCTCCAGCTCTTCGATGATCTGCATGGCCCGGATCTTGGGGGCGCCGGTGATGGAGCCGCCGGGAAAGGTGGCCGCCAGCAGATCGGTGCCATCGAGCCCGGCGGCCAGCTCGCCGGTGATGGTGGACACCAGGTGGTGCACCGCCGGGAAGGATTCGATGGCAAACAGGGCCGGCACCCGCACCGAGCCGGGCACGCACACCCGGCCGATGTCGTTGCGCAGCAGGTCCACTATCATCAGGTTCTCGGCCCTGTCCTTGGGCGCCGACGCCAGTTCCTCGGCCAGCCGCCGATCCTCGGCCTCGTCACCGCCCCGGGGCCGGGTGCCCTTGATCGGCTTGGTCTCGACCCGCCGCCCCTCGAGGGCGATAAAGCGCTCCGGCGACAGGCTGAGCACCGCCCCCTCGGGCAACTGCAGAAAGGCGGAAAAGGGCGCGCTGTTGTGCTCGCTCAGGTGGCGGTAGGCGGCCCAGGCGTCGCCCTCGAAGGGCGCCTCGAAACGCACCGTCAAATTGATTTGATAGCAGTCGCCGGCGGCCAGGTAATCCTGCACCCGCTCGAAGTTGGTCCGGTACTGGGCCCGGGACTGGTTGGCCCGCCAGGGGCCGGCCAGGCGGAAAGGCGCCGCCGCCCTCTCCTGCCGTTGCCGCCACCACCCGAGCCGGGCGCCGAGCGCCGCCTCGTCGCCCAGCACCAGCAGGTGGGCACTGTGCTCCCGGGTATCGATAACCCAGGCCCAGTCGTAGATACCCACCGCCATGTCCGGGGTGGTCAGCTCGTTGACCGCCAGCGCCGGCAGCCGCTCCAGCCGCCGGCCCAGATCGTAGCCGAACAACCCCAGGGCGCCGCCGGCGAAGGGCAGATGGTGCCAGGGCGCCGGCAGGCTCAGCTCGCCCAGCAGCCGCTGCTGCCACTCCTTCAGCAGGGAGAAGGGGGAAGCGGTAGACACCTGCTCTTGGTCTTGATGATCGATCACCGTTTGCTCGCCCCGGGTGACCAGGGTGGCCAGGGGGGCGGCGCTGATGATATGGAAGCGGCTGTCGGCCCGGTCGGGGGCGGCCGATTCCAGCAGCATGGCCCAGGGCAGGTGGGCGACGGGGGAAAAGAAGTCATGCACAGAGCCGGAAAACGGCTGGCTGTGAACGTGCAGAAGCTGTGCCATTAAATGTAATCCACTCGACAGTTTTGGCATCCGGCCTGAGGCTGGGCTGGCAGCCGGGGGGCGCTAAGCGTATCATAGCGGGGCTTATAACAACACAGAGCTAACGCCGATAACCCAGAGGAAGCCATGAGCATTATCAAGAAGCAGGACTTTATCGATTCCGTTGCCGACGCCCTACAGTACATCTCCTACTACCACCCGCTGGACTTCGTCCAGGCCCTGGAAAAAGCCTACCACAAAGAGCAAAGCCAGGCAGCCAAGGACGCCATCGCCCAGATCCTGATCAACTCGCGCATGTCCGCCGAAGGCCACAGGCCCATCTGCCAGGACACCGGCATCGTCACCTGCTTCGTGAAGATCGGCATGCAGGTGCAGTGGGACAGCGACCTGACGGTACAGGAGATGGTGGACGAAGGGGTGCGCCGCGCCTACAACAACCCCGATAATCCCCTGCGCGCTTCCATCGTGGCCGACCCGGCCGGCGCCCGCAAGAACACCAAGGACAACGCCCCCGCCGTGGTGCATATCGACATGGTGCCCGGCGATCACGTCGAGGTGGCCATCGCCGCCAAGGGCGGCGGCTCCGAGAACAAGTCCAAGATGGTGATGCTCAACCCCTCCGACGACATCGTCGAGTGGGTGCTGAAGACCCTGCCCACCATGGGCGCCGGCTGGTGCCCGCCGGGCATGCTCGGCATCGGCATCGGCGGCACCGCCGAGAAGGCGGCGGTGCTGGCCAAGGAAGCCCTGATGGATCCGGTGGACATCCACGACTTGATCGAGCGCGGTGCCGAAACCACCGAGGAAAAACTGCGCCTGGAGATCTTCGACAAGGCCAACAAGCTCGGCATCGGCGCCCAGGGCCTGGGCGGCCTGACCACCGTGGTCGACATCAAGATCAAGTCCGCCCCCACCCACGCCGCTTCCAAGCCGGTGGTGATGATCCCCAACTGCGCCGCCACCCGCCACGTGCACTTCCACCTGGACGGCTCCGGCCCCGCCGAGCTGACCCCGCCGAAACTGGAAGACTGGCCGGAAGTGACCTGGGAAGTGGGCGAGAACGTGCGCCGGGTCAACCTGGACACCGTGACCCGCGACGACATCGCCCAGTGGAAGATGGGCGAGACCGTGCTGCTGTCCGGCAAGCTGCTCACCGGCCGTGACGCCGCCCACAAGCGCATCCAGGACATGCTCAACAAGGGCGAGCAGTTGCCGGTCGACTTCAAGGATCGCTTCATCTACTACGTGGGCCCGGTCGACGCCATCGGCGACGAGGCCGTGGGCCCCGCCGGCCCCACCACCTCCACCCGCATGGACAAGTTCACCGACATGATGCTGGAGCAGACCGGCCTGATCGGCATGGTGGGCAAGGCCGAGCGCGGCCCCGCTACCGTCGAGTCCATCAAGCGCCATAAGGCGGTGTACCTGATGGCCGTGGGCGGCGCCGCCTACCTGGTGGCCAAGGCGGTGAAGAAGGCCCGGGTGCTGGCGTTCGAGGATCTGGGGATGGAAGCCATCTACGAATTCGAGGTGGAAGACATGCCGGTCACCGTGGCGGTGGACGCCGAGGGCAACAACGCCCACGTCGCCGGCCCCGCCATCTGGCAGGCCAAAATCGAAGAGCTGGATGCCCAGCTGAAAGCCTGACGACGGCTGGAAGCTGGAAGGCAGACGTTATCAAAGCCCGGCACTGCCGGGCTTTATGTTATGCGGAAGTCGGGGGACAGCCGCTGCCAGTGGGCCCGCAACAGCCGCCGGTGATCCTCCCGCATCGGTAACCCCTTCAGCATGCCGGGCCAGCGCTCCCGGGCCTGCTCCAGCACGTCCAGCAAGTGCACCCGTATTGCCGACCAGGACACGTCCATCCTCCGTGCCCAGGTTTCGAAGGTCGTCAGTTGCATGTCATACCAGGCTTTTTGCCGGGCCATATTAAGCGCCGCGCTGTCCTCCCCATTCACATAAGGCTGGGTACAGACGATGTCATAGGCCGGCGACAGCCTTGGATTACGCCGATCCGGGTAGACCAGGGTCCAGTTTTTGAGGTGAGCGTCGCCATTGGCCAGCAGAATATTCACCAATAGCCGCCGGGCCATCTGCTGCAGATCCGTCAGTCCCTCCGGGCTGAACCGGTGCAGTATGGCGCCAATCTGTTCATAATTTTTCTTGCCGTACTTGTCGTGGACATAGAGTTCGAATACCTGGGCAAAATCTTCCGTGTGCACCCGCCCCTGCTCGCCGCGATCGAAGCGCCGAATGGCGTAGGCGAACTCCTCCCCGGGCAGAGGAATATCGGGTAGCTGATCGAGCTGCGCCAGGGGCACCAGGGCAATATCGGGAATATCGACCCCCACCGCCTGGGCCAGCCTCATCATGGAGAATTCGTTTGCCGGCACCGCCGGATGCAAGGTGGAAGGGGTTTTGATGATCCAGCTGTCTTCCCCTATTTCGGTACCTATGTTGAAACGTCCCTCCCGGCGGACGCTCGAAAACTTCATCTGCACCCCGGCCAGAGAGAATTTTTCAGCCCAACGCCCCACCTCTATCTGTATCCCTTCGACCTGCTCCCGTGCCGACAACGCCCAGGCGGGAAGCCCGCCCATCGGCACCGGCGTCGCCACCAGCGCACCGGGCAGGTTATTGCCCGCCCAGGCCAGCAACGGAAACTCCCGATCCGGGTGTACCCTCAGGGCCGCCGCCATCCAGGCACGCAAGGCGCCTTCGGGCAACAGGTTGGACAAGACCGGCGGTAACCGCAGGTTGTGAACATGGGGCTGGTCCAGATAGGCCTGGTTCACCAACTGGGTGAGGGTGAAGGTGGGCCTGAGCGCGGCCGGCAATGCCCGGTACCCCGGATCGAAGGTCAGAATATTCTTACCGCCGGCGTAATGGGCGAGGATGCCGACAGGCTGACCATGCAGGCTGAGTTGCAGCGCCTCGACGTACTCGGTCCGGGCTTGGATCCCGTTCACTTAATCATCCTCCAGGCCACCGAGCAATTGATCCCAGCTGCCCGGCCGTTTTTCCTCGTTGACCGCGGCGTCGGACGCTTGTGGCTGTGCCGCCTGTTCACGGGGCACCAGCAGAAGTTCCAGCCCCATCCCCTCGGCGATGCGCAACAGGGTACTGAGCCGCGGGTCGCCGCCGGCCTCTATTCGCTGATACTGCTGCTGAGACATGCCGATGCGCATCAGCATGTCTTTCTGGTTCAGAGACAATTGCTGGCGCCGTTGTTTGAGGATGGGCGCCAGCTCGACAAGGTGTTTCATACCTGATCCATCTTCATCCGGCCGGACACATAACAACATATTGATTGTTATCCAGATAAAAAACAACTCAAAAATTGTTAAGGATCACATAAACAACATATAAGCTGTCATTAGCAACTAACCGGTCTCGAACCCCCGATGACCGCCCGGCGCCACCTCTTCCACTTCGATGTCCTCGACCAGGGCACTGCTCGGCCCCACCTTCAGCCAGTCCACCAGCCGCTGCACCTGGCCGGCCTCCCCTTCGGCCACCACCTCCACCCGGCCGTCGGGCAGGTTGTGGGCGTAGCCGCTGAGCCCCAGCTTCTCCGCCTCGCGCTGGGTGTAGAAGCGAAAGCCCACCCCCTGCACCAGACCGCTGACCCGGATTTTTTTCGCCATCTCGCCCATGATTCGGCTCCTCGTTTGTGTTTTACCGCGCCGCCCCCTAGAATTGTGGCCCCTTATTTTCAGCAGCTCCAGCCTATGACCGCAGCCATTACCCTTATCGCCGGACGGGAAAAGTCCCTCCTGCGCCGCCACCCCTGGGTGTTTTCCCGTGCCATCGACAAGGTGCAGGGCCAGCCCAACGCCGGGGATACCGTCGACATCCTGAGCCACAACGGCCAGTGGCTGGGCCGGGGCTTCTACTCACCCCAGTCCCAGATCCGCGCCCGGGTGTGGACCTTCGATAACAACGAAGTGGTGGACCAGGCCTTTTTCCTGCGCCGGCTGCAACGCGCCAAGGAGGGCCGCCAGCCCCTTATCGAGGAGCAGGGCCTCACCGGTTACCGGCTGTGCGCCGCCGAGTCCGACGGCCTGCCCGGGGTAACCATCGACGTCTACGGCGAGGTGGTGGTGTGCCAGTTGCTCAGCACCGGCGCCGAGCGCTGGCGCCCGGCCATCGTCGAGGCGCTCAAGCAGCTCTATCCGGGCGCCTGCATCTACGAGCGTTCCGACGTGGCGGTGCGCAAGAAGGAAGGCCTGAAGGAGCGCAAGGGCCTGCTGGCGGGCCAGTTGCCGCCCCAGCCCGTGGTGATCGAGGAAAACAACGGGGTACGCATCCTGGTGGACGTGGAAAACGGCCACAAGACCGGCTTTTATCTGGATCAGCGCGACAACCGCCGTATCGCCGGCCGCTACTGCAAGGGCAAGCGGGTACTGAACTGCTTCAGCTACACCGGCACCTTCGGCGTCTATGCCCTGAAGGGCGGCGCCGATGAGGTGATCAACGCCGACGTGTCCGAGTCGGCCCTGGCGCTTGCCCGCCAGAATGCCGAGCTGAACGGCCTGGATCTCGGCCGGGCCCGCTTCGAGCAGGCGGACGTGTTCAAGCTGCTGCGCGACTACCGGGAGCAGGGCCAGCGCTTCGACGTCATCGTGCTGGATCCGCCCAAGTTCGCCGAGAGCAAGGCCCAGCTCAACGGCGCCTGCCGCGGCTACAAGGACATCAACATGCTGGCCTTCCAGCTGCTCAACCCGGGCGGGGTGCTGCTGACCTTCTCCTGCTCCGGGCTGATGACCTCGGATCTGTTCCAGAAGATAGTGGCGGACGCCGCCCTCGACGCCGGCCGCGACGCCCAGATCCTGGAGCGGCTCAACCAGGCCGCCGACCATCCCATCGGCACCGCCTATCCGGAAGGCCACTACCTCAAGGGGCTGGTGGTCCGCGCCTGGTAACGGCCAGGGGCCGCCTGCGGCCCCTCGGCTTGATGACGCCGCCATTGTCATGATCGTAGAAGTCGGCCAAAGGGAACGGCTCCGCCGACACGCTGTGAATACATCCCTGTACGCTCGCACATGCCATCCCTGGCATGTGACGGTCGGCGCAGCCGTTCCCTTTATCCGCCTGTTTTGACGCCGCTGTTGCCTGCCAAGGTAAGCCCGAAGGTTTGTCAGCCAGGTAGTCTAACCGTTACTATTAGCACTTTCCGTTTGTGACCAAGGAATCCGCAGTGGACCCCATTCGCCTAACCCAATACAGCCACGGCGCCGGCTGCGGCTGCAAGATCTCGCCCAAGGTACTCGACACCATACTGCACAGCCAGTTGCCCGCCTTTGCCGACCCCCGCCTGGTGGTGGGCAACGCCAGCCGGGACGACGCCGCCGTGGTCGACATCGGCAACGGCATGGGCATCATCTCCACCACCGACTTCTTCATGCCGATAGTGGACGACCCCTTCACCTTCGGCCGCATCGCCGCCACCAACGCCATCAGCGATATCTACGCCATGGGCGGCACTCCCATCGTCGCCATCGCCATCCTCGGCTGGCCGGTCAACCTGCTGCCGCCGGAAGTGGCCCAGCGGGTGATCGACGGCGGCCGCCAGGCCTGCCATGACGCCGGCATTTCGCTTGCCGGCGGCCACAGCATAGACGCGCCCGAACCCATCTTCGGGCTGGCGGTCACCGGCCAGGTGCCGCTCGCGCGGGTCAAGCGCAACGACACCGCCGGGGCCGGCGACCGCCTCTATCTCACCAAGCCGCTCGGCATCGGCATCCTCTCCACCGCCCAGAAGAAGGGGCTGCTGCGGGAAGAAGACGGCCTGCTGGCGCCCGAGGTGATGTGCCAACTCAACAAGCCGGGCCAGGACTTCGCCACCCTGGAGGGGGTTACCGCCATGACCGACGTCACCGGTTTCGGCCTGATGGGCCACCTGCTGGAGGTGTGCGAAGGCGCCGACGTCGGCGCCCGGCTGGAGATGGCCGCCATCCCCCTGCTGCCCAACCTGGATCACTACCTGCAGGCCGGCGCCGTACCAGGCGGCACCCTGCGCAACCTGGACGCCTACGGCCACAAGCTGGCGCCGCTGAGCCCGCGCCAGCAGCAGATACTGTGCGATCCCCAGACCAGCGGCGGCCTGCTGGTGGCGGTGCGCCCCGAAGCGGAGCCCGACTTCCTGGCCCTGGCCCGTCGCCACGAGCTCGAACTCGCCCCCATCGGCCGACTCACCGCCCCCGGCGCCCATCGCATCGAGGTGAGCGGTGACTGAGCTGACCGCCGATTACGATGTGCTGCTGGGCGAAGATGTGCCCATGCTGGATCTGCGTGCCCCGGTGGAATTCATCCAGGGTGCCTTCCCCTCGGCCAGCAACCTGCCGCTGATGACCGACGACGAGCGGGCCCGGGTCGGCACCTGCTACAAGCAGCAGGGCCAGGCCGCCGCCATCGCCCTCGGCCACCAACTGGTCTCCGGCGAGGTGCGCGCGGGGCGGCTGCAGGCCTGGCTCGACTGGCTGGACGCTAACCCCCGGGGCGTTATCTACTGCTTTCGCGGCGGCCTGCGCAGTCAGACGGTGCAGCAGTGGCTGGCCGAGGCCGGCCGGCCCGTCCTCCGGGTGGAGGGCGGCTACAAGGCCCTGCGCCGGCGGCTGCTGGCCGTTATCGAGCAAGAGTTCCGCCAGCCCGGCTATGTGCTGGCGGGCCTGACCGGCAGCGGCAAGACCGACTGGCTCAGCCGTACTCCCCTGGCCCTGGATCTGGAAGCCTACGCCCATCATCGCGGCTCCAGCTTCGGCCACTGGGGCGAGCCCCAGCCCACGCCCATCGACTTCGAGAACCGGCTGGCCATCGCCCGGCTCAAACAGCGCCGGGCCGGTATCACGCCCTGGCTGGTGGAAGACGAAAGCGCCATGATCGGCCGCTGTCCCCTGCCCCTGTCGCTCTACCAGCGGATGCAGCAATCGCCGCTGCTGGTGCTGGAAGTGCCTTTCGAGCAGCGGGTACGGCAGATCCAGCACGACTACGTGGATTTGATGCAGGCCCGCTTCGGCAACGACATGGCCCGCCTCGGCGACTACCTGCAGGGCGGCCTCAAGCGCCTGTACAAGCGCCTCGGCGACCGGGAGTGGCGCCGGCTTTCCGCCATCATGGACGAGGCCCTGACCGCACAAGCCCGCGGCCTGGGCAGCGACGGCCACCAGGCGTGGATCACCGAGCTGCTGGAGCGCTACTACGATCCCATCTACCGCCGCCACCTGGCCGCGAAGGAAGCCCGTGTGGTCAAACGCGGCGACGCCGGCGAGCTGGCCGACTGGCTGGCCAGTCGGCACCAGGCCGACACTTCGCCCACCACCACATTATGTTAAAAATGGAAACTCAGCATGCTTGAACGAATCACCCTGCCGGTGACCCCCTTCGCCCAGAACTGCAGCCTGATCTGGTGCAGCCAGAGCCGCAAGGCCGCGCTCGTCGACCCCGGCGGCGAGACCGAGCGACTGCTGGCGGCGGTGGCGGAGCGCGGCCTCGAGCTGGAAAGCATACTGCTCACCCACGGCCACCTGGATCATGTGGGCGCCACCGGCGAGCTGAAGGCAAAGACCGGGGTGCCCATCATCGGCCCCGGCCGGGACGACGCCTTCTGGATAGAAGCCCTGGTGCAGCAGGCGCAGATGTTCGGCTTTCCCCCGGTTAACGACTTTGTACCCGACCGCTGGCTCGCGCAGGGCGACAGCGTCACCGTCGGCGAGGAAACCCTGGAGGTGTATCACTGCCCCGGCCATACCCCGGGCCATGTGGTGCTGCTGCACCGGGCGCAGCGGCTGGCCTTCGTGGGCGACGTGCTGTTCCGGGGCAGCATCGGCCGTACCGACTTTCCCCGCGGCAACCACCAGCAGTTGATCGACAGCATACTGCACACCCTGCTGCCGCTCGGCGACGACATCACCTTCGTGCCCGGCCACGGCCCGGAAGGCACCCTGGGCGAAGAACGGCTGCACAACCCCTTCCTGCGCTGAACGCCGCCTTCTGCCACACTGAGGGCAGGAGGTGTCCCATGGTCAAACCCAAGCAGGGGCCGCGCAATCCGCCGGCCCCGCATTTTCCGCCCAAACGCCCCATATCGCCGCCCCGGCCCAAGCCGGCGCGGCATCACTCGGGCGCGCCCCAATGCTGAAGCAGGGCGTCTTTCAATACCTGCAGTTTGGCCGAATGCTGCCTTGACGGCTGATAGACCAGGGAGAGCGGATGCGGCGGACGAGTGTAATCGGCAAGAATAGCTTGCACTTCCCCCCTGGCGAGGGCCTCCCGGGCATAGAACGCCATCACCTGTACTATGCCGACCCCCTGGCGGGCGGCGTCCAGCAAGGGATCGCCATGGTCAAACACCAGATTGCCATCGACGTCGACCTCGCAGGTCCGGCCCGACTCGCTAAAGCACCAGTTGTCGGGTCGGCCCGTATGCTGGCTGCGTACCCGCAGGCAATTGTGGGCCACCAGCTCGCGGGGATGTCCGGGGATGCCCCGGCGTGAAAGATAAGCCGGGGAGGCAATGGTCACCCAGTCGAGGGGCGCCAGAGGCCTGGCGATAAGACGCTGATCCCCTATGGTCCCCGTGCGAAGCACGGCATCGAAGCCCTCGTCCACCAATTCGACCATCCGGTCCGTCATCACCATGTCGACCTGCAACTGCGGATGGCGCTCGAGCAACCGGGCCAGGATCGGCATCAGTACCACCCGGCCGAAAGCGGATGGCGCGCTGAGCTTCAACACCCCCGACGGAGAGCAGCGGCGATCCTGCAACTGCCTTCTCAGTTCCTCCAGCCCTCCCACCAGCGGCGCACTGCGCTGGTAGAACAGGATGCCATCCGGCGTCAGGCTGAGCCCCCTGGTATTGCGGTGCAGCAGACGTACTCCCAACTGCTGCTCCAGCCGGCTGATGGCGCGGGACACCCCGGACTGGGTCACCCCGAGTTGCAGCGCCGCCTCGGTAAAACTCTGGCACTCGACCACCTTGAGAAACTGGCGAACCGCATTCAAATCCATGATTAAAGTCATTTCTGAAATCAATTTTAAGGGATTAATAAAACTTAAATCATAGGAAATACTGTCGCAACTTTCATGACCACCAACGACAGGTACCACAGATGCCCAACCACCACACCTCAACCATTCCCGTTTCGGTCTACTTGCTGGCCTTTGGCATCTTCGCCATGATCAGCTGCGAGCTGCAAGTCCTGGGCATGATGCCCCTCATGGCCCGGGATCTGGATCTCGGCATCCCGCAGGTGGGCTATCTGGTTTCCCTCTATGCCGCCGCCATGGCGACAGGCGGCCCGCTGCTGACACTGCTGCTGGGCACCCAGCCTCCCAAACGGGCAATCTACCTGCTCTACGCCATCTTTATACTGGGGGAAAGCCTGGGGGCCCTGTCCTACTCTTATGGGCAACTGGTGGTCTCACGCCTGGTCACCGGTGCTGTTTCCGGTGCCTTCTTCGGCATCGCGATAGGCATGTGCGGCCGTCTCGTTCCCCCCGGCCTCGCCATCCGCGCGGTGGCCATCGTCCTGGCCGGGATCATGGTGGGCACCATACTGGGTCTGCCCCTGGCAAGCCTGGTGGGGGAACACTACGGCTGGCGCGCCAGCTTCTGGCTGGTGGTGGCCCTCGCCCTGCTGGGTGTCCTCAGCAGCGCCGCCCTGCTGCCAGCCTTGCCCGCCGCGGCGAGGATAAGCCTGTCCCAGGAACTGGCGGCGTTCCGCAATCGGTCGCTCTGGTATGTCTACTCCACCAGTTTCTGCGTAATAGGCGCCACCTATGCCGCCTTCAGCTACTTAGTGCCCATCCTCACCCAGGTCGCCGGCTTTGCCAGCAGCAGCGTTTCTCTCCTGCTCTTCGTTTATGGCATCGCCATGCTGCTCGGCAACCACCTGGTGGCCATGCTCGCCGGCAGGCGGAACATCCTGATCCTGGCCATTGGATTGGTGCTGCAAATCCTGTTCCTGTCATTGCTGGCCCTCTTCATCCAGCACTCGTGGGTCGCAGTCGCGGCCGTGATCGGCCTCGGGCTGGTGGGAGTCAGCATGAACCCGGCCATGGTCAGCCGGATCATGCAACTTCCTCATGGCGAACGTCCCCTGGTCAATACCGTCCATGCCTCTGTGATCACGCTGGGCATCATGTTCGGCAGTTTTGCCAGCGGCCAGGTCCTGGAGCAGGGCTACAGCCTGCTCTCCCCCATGTGGGTCGGCGTGGCGGTGGCACTGGTCGGCCTGCTGACCCTGATGTTGAACACCACCGGAAAAACCGCGCCAATATCATCGGCAATCGACCGCGGGCAGGAGGTTTCAGGCCCTACCCCGCCAGATGCTCGTTAAAGAACGCCAGGGTGCGGGACCAGGCCAGCTCCGCTGCCTCGGGGTGGTAGCGGGGGGTGGAATCGTTGTGGAAGCCGTGCTGGGTACCCGGATACTGATAAGCCTGGTAGCTCACCCCGTGGCGTTGCAGGGCGGCTTCATAATCCGGCCAGGCGACGTTGATACGCTCATCATCCTCGGCCATCTGGATCAGCAGGGCGGCCTTGATGTCGGCCACCTTGTCCAGTGCCGGCGGCATGCCGTAGAAGGGCACGGCGGCACCGACCCGTTCCGGCAACTCGGCGGCCAGTTTGTTGGCGATAAAGCCGCCGAAGCAGAAGCCCACCACCCCGAGTTTGCCGTTGCCTCCGTCCAGCGGTTGCAGGAAGCGGGCGGCGGCGGCAAAGTCGGCGGCAATCTTGTCGCCGTCCAGTTGCTGCTGCAGGGTCCGGCCGTCATCGTCGTTGCCCGGGTAGCCGCCCAGCGGGAAGAGCGCATCGGGCGCGAAGGCGATAAAACCGGCCTTGGCCAGGCGCCGGGCCACGTCCTCGATATAGGGATTGAGGCCGCGATTCTCGTGCACCACCAGCACCAGGCCGGGCGGAGACGATGGGTTACGGGGCTGCACCAGATAGCCCCGGCCCTTGCCGTGGCCTTCGGGGGAATCGAACTCCCGGTAGCTGGCCAGGATGTCCGGATCGGTGAAGGACACCTGCTGGGCCAGGGCATAGTCGGGCCTGAGGGCCGCGAACAGGGCGGAAGCCGTCACGCCGCCCACCGCCACCCTGGCCAGGCCGGTCATGAACTGGCGCCGGTCGATGAGCCCGTGAGCGTACTTATCGTAGAGGTCGAAGGCCGGCTTGGGAATGGCGGCGGGGTCGGGTTTGCGCATGACGGAGACTCCTGTCTGGATGGCTACCCGGCCAGTATAGCAAAGGCAGGGAGGACTCAATCGTCCCAGTCGTCGTCATCCTCGTCCCTGGCCGGCTCGTCGCGGGCCGGGATGGCCACCGCCGGCGCCAGTACCGCTACGGCCGCCAGCAGCTTGCGCCGGGGTTGCCAGTTGCCGACAAAGCCGAAGCGATAGCGGTGGTCGTCAAGCTTGAAGCGATCCTCGACCTGGGCGCCCAGGGCCTCGTTGATTTGCTGCAGTTCCTGCTCGTTCAGGGACAAGTCCAGGGTAAAGGCGATGACGGCGCCGTCATGGCCTGGCAGCTTGCCCCGATTCACCGCCTGCACCCGCTCCCGGGGCAGCGCCATCGCCACCTTGCCGACGCCGTTGACGATATAGAGGCGCTCGGCGTCGAAGGCCAGGTTGATCAAGCGCTGCCGGCTCCAGCTCGGCGGCCACAGGCTCATCAGCAGCACGACGCCACCGAAGATCACGCCGACCCAATGAATAAGGCCGAAGCCATCCTGGCCGTCCCACAGGGCCATGGTCACGGCAGCCAGACTGGCCAGCAATACCAGGCCATGGGTAAGGTAGAAGCGCACCGCGGGCGGACACAGCACGAACTCCAGGGGGCGTTCGAGCACCTGTTGCAAAGGTAAACGCTGTACTGTCATCATCATGTTCCCTCAACTTCAGAGGGCCTAACCCTAGCAAAAAAAGCGCCGGCCATAAATAATGACCCCTATCGGGAATAAGGGGGACAAACGAATGATGAAATGGTGCTGGCTCTTGTTATTGCTGCCCGGATCCCTCTGGGCCGAGGCCATCGGTGGTTATTCCGCCGGTTGCCAGATGAACGCCCGGGCCCTGCCCGGCAGCGGCCCCGGATTTTATCTGATCCGAAGCGAACGCCAGCGCTACTACGGCCAGCCCCAGATGATCCACTACCTGCAGGATCTGGGACGCCGGGTCGACCAGGCCGGGCTGCCGCCCATGCTGGTGGGGGATATCGCCATGCAGCGGGGCGGGCCCTTCGCCTATGGCCACCGCAGCCACCAGACCGGGCTGGACGCGGACATCTGGCTGCGCAGCCCGCCGGAAAATCCCCTGCCCCGCCAACTGGAAACCATAGCGGCGGTGGACATGGTCGATCATCGCCACTATGTGCTGACCGCCGATTTTCAGGATAAGCAGCGCCAGTTAATCGCCCTGGCGGCCCAGGATCACCGGGTCGACCGCATTTTCGTACACCCGCTGATCAAGCAGGCCATGTGCCAATCCCATGGCGAATCTCCCTGGCTCAGGAAAATCCGCCCCTGGTTCGGCCATTCCAGCCATTTCCATGTGCGCCTCGCCTGCCCTCAGGGCCAGGCCCGCTGCCAACCCCAGGCGCCGGTACCTGCCGGCACCGGCTGCGGCGCCGAGCTGGCCGGCTGGCTCAACGACAGGGCCGGTGCGATCACCGCCGTCCCGCCCACGACCCGGAGCCCCGTTTTTCCCAAGGCCTTCTTT
>NZ_NMUO01000038.1 GCF_002237365.1 Zobellella denitrificans | reverse complement strand
CGCGGGAATGCAGGCCGGCCGCCCGCCTTCTCCATCTTGTTCCATCGCCACCCCCTGGAACTTGCGGCGGATTTTTTTGGCGGCGCGGGCGGCGGCCAGGTTGGTGTCGAGCGGTATTTCCAGCTGCAACAGCAGCTGTTCGCAATTCAGGGCGGCGCTGTGCCGTTCCAGCCGGGCCGGGGTCAGCTCGCCGTTGGCGCCGGCGGCGAGCGCTATGGTGTTTTCGCCGTTGTCGTTCACCTGGATAAGGGCCACGCCGGTGTTGACGCCCGCGACGGTGTCGATGGCGGTGGTGTCGATGCCGTCGGCGGCAAAGCCGGCCACCAGGCTGCCGGCCAGGGCATCCTCGCCCACGCAGGCGACAAAGCGGGTGGCTGCACCGGCGCGGGCGGCGGCCACCGCCTGGTTGGCGCCCTTGCCACCGGGCACGATACGGTAGTCGCGGCCGGTGAGGGTTTCACCGGGGCGGGGAAACTGGGGCAGCCGGATCACATGATCGATATTGATGCTGCCTGCTACGGTCAGGGTCATGGTTGTTACCTTCTGTGCCTTGGCTAAGGCGGGTTTGGTTATTCCGGATACTGTCGGCCGCATTCATGGTCATGCCCGCGCAGGCGGGCATCCAGGGGGCGGTTGCAGCGTGCCAAGGAGGCCCCATGGACCCCCGCCTGCGCGGGGGTGACGAAGGGACGCCGGCCATCTTACTGGCTGATCACCTGCAGCGGAACCGGGATATGGTCGGCCACGGTCTCGCCCTTGAGCACCTTGTCAGCGGTTTCCACCGCGATGGCGCCGATGGCGTCGGGCTGCTGGGCGATGGTCGCCGCCAGGCGGCCTCCTTCCACCGCCTTGATGCCGTCTTCGGTGCCGTCGAAGCCGACGATCAGCACCTCTTTCTTGTTGGCGGCCTGCAGGGCGCGCAGAGCGCCCAGGGCCATTTCGTCGTTCTGGGCGAACACCGCCTGCACGTCCGGGTTGCCGGTTAGCAGGTTTTCCATCACGTTCAGGCCCTTGGTGCGGTCGAAGTCGGCGGGCTGGCTGGCCATCAGGCTGAAGCCGTGCTCGGTCACCGCCTGGGCGAAGCCCTGGCCGCGCTCGCGGGCGGCGCTGGTGCCGGCGATGCCTTCCAACTGGATGACCCTGGCGTCATGCCCCAGCCGTTCGGCGATAAAATCGCCGGCCATCTTGCCGCCGGCCACGTTGTCGGAGGCGATATGGGACACCACCTCGCCCCGGCCGGCGGCGCGGTCCAGGGTCAGCACCGGCAGGCCGGCCCGGTTGGCCAGGCGGATGGCGTTGGCCACGGCATCGGAGTCGGTGGGGTTGATCATCAGCACCTTGGCGCCGCGCACGTTCAGATCTTCCACGTTGGCCAGCTCCTTGGCGGGATCGTTCTGGGAGTCGAGCACGATGAGGTTGTAGCCGAGTTCGGCCGCCTTCTGCTCGGCCCCTTCCTTCATGGTGACGAAGAAGGGGTTGTTGAGGGTGGAGATCACCAGCGCCAGGGTGTCCTGGGCGTAGGCGCCGGCGGTCAGGGTGGTGCCGACGAGCGCGGTGGCAAGCAGGGTGGTCAGTTTTTTCATGGTTCGGCTTCCTTCTCTTGTGTTGCGTAGGGTTACTTGTTCTTGTTGTCCACCAGCACCGCCAGCAGGATCACCGAGGCCTTGGCGATCATCTGGTAATAGGAGGACACGTCCAGCAGGTTGAGGGCGTTGTTGAGAAAACCGATGATAAGCGCCCCTACCAGGGTGCCCATGATGGCGCCCTTGCCGCCGGCCAGGCTGGTGCCGCCCAGTACCACGGCGGCGATGGCGTCCAACTCGTAGCTGGTGCCGGCGGTGGGCTGGGCCGAGGACAGCCGGCTGGTGACGATGATGGCCGCCAGCGCCGACAGCATGCCACAGAGGGCGTAGACCCCCATCTTGACCCGGGCCACGTTGATGCCGGAGAGCCGCGCCGCCGCCTCGTTGCCGCCCACCGCGTAGATATAGCGGCCGAAGCGGGTGTGGTTGAGCAGGTACCAGGCGCCGAGGAAGGTCATGGCCATCAGCCATACCGGCACCGGAATGCCGAACACATAGCCGGTACCGAACCAGGCGAACAGATCCGCCTGGTCGGAAAAACCGGTGGAGATGGGCCGGCCGTCGGTATAGACCATGGTCACGCCGCGCAGCAGGGTCATGGTGACCAGGGTGGCGATAAAGGCTTGTACCCGGCCCTTGGCGACAATGACGCCGCTCACCCCGCCGAGCAGGAAGCCGGCCAGCAGCACCACCGGCAGGGTGAGGAAGAGGGAGTATTCCATCGACACCATGGTGGCGGCGAAGGCGCCGCACAGGGCCAGTACCGAGCCCACGCTGAGGTCGATGCCGGCGGTGAGGATCACCAGGGTCATGCCCACGGCGATGATGGCGTTCACCGAGGTCTGGCGCAGTATGTTGAGCAGGTTGTCGAGGGTGAAAAAGTTGGGGCTCAGCATGGACACCACCCCGATCAGCACCAGCAGGGCAATCAGTGATTTCTGGGCGATCAGCCATTCCTTGCTGAACCAGCGGCGGCCGGGATTGATGGCGGGGGCGTTCATGGGGTTACCTCTTGTTGAGCCTGGCCGACGGCGGCGGCCAGCAGTTGTTCCTGGGTGGCCCCGAGGGCCGGGAATTCGCCACTGATGCGGCCTTCGCGCATCACCAGAATGCGGTCCGAGATGCCCAATACTTCCGGCATGTCGGAGGACACCAGCAGAATGGCCATGCCTTCCTGTTTGAATCGGTTGATAAGCTGATAGATTTCCTTTTTGGCGCCGACATCCACGCCGCGGGTGGGCTCGTCCAGGATCAGCACCCGGGGACGGGTCATCAAGCCCTTGGCGATGGCGACCTTCTGCTGGTTGCCGCCGGAGAGATTGCCAATCAGCTGCTCCCGGCCCGGGGTCTTGATGTTGAACAACTGGATGAAGTCGTCCACCGCGGTGCACTCGGCGCCGTGATCGAGCTGCGGCCCCCGGCTGAGTTCGGCCAGGGCCGACAGGCTCATGTTGACCTTGACCGACAGCCCCAGGATGAGGCCGTCGCCCTTGCGGTCTTCCGAAATATAGGCAATGCCCGCCGCCAGCCCCTGCTGGGGTGTTTTGGCATGATAGGGCCTGCCCGCCAGCCGCACGCTGCCGGCGGTGCGGGGCAGGGCGCCGCACAACAGTTTCATCAGTTCGGTACGGCCGGCGCCCATCAGCCCGGAAAAGCCGAGGATCTCGCCCTGGCGCAGGGAGAAGCCCGCGTCCTTTACCCCGGCGCCGCACAGGCCGTCCACTTCCAGCACCACCGGCCCCGGTGGCACGGCCAGGCGCGGGTACTGCTCGTCCAGCCGGCGGCCCACCATCATCTCGATAAGGCGGTCCTCGTCGATGTCCGCCACCGCCTCCTCGCCGATCCACTTGCCGTCGCGCAGCACCGTCACCCGGTCGCAGATCTCGAAGATCTCCTTGAGGCGGTGGGAGATATAGACGATGCCGCAACCGGCCTGGCGCAACTCTTCGATCACCCGGAACAGGGCCCTGGTTTCGGTATCGGTGAGGGCGTCGGTGGGCTCGTCCATGATGATGACGGCCGCCTCGAACGACAGTGCCTTGGCGATCTCCACCATCTGCTGGGCACCGATGCTCAGGTCGCCGACCCGGGTCTTGGGGGAGTGGCGGATCTGCAGCCGGTCCAGCAGTTGCTGGGCCTGGGCGTAGAGCCGGCGCCAGTCGATTTTGCCGACCGCGTTGACCGGCTCCCGGCCGAGGAAGATGTTCTCGGCGATGGTCAGCTCCGGCAGCAGGTTCAGTTCCTGGTGGATGATGCCGATGCCCGCCTGCTGGGATTCGCGCGGCCCCCCGAAGTGGCAGGGCTGCCCCCGGTAGCGGATCTCGCCCGCGTCCAGCGGGTAGATGCCGGTGAGCACCTTCATCAGGGTGGATTTGCCGGCGCCGTTTTCACCCATCAGCGCCATCACCTGGCCCGGATACACCTTGAGCCCGGCCTGATCCAGCGCCTTGACCCCGGGAAAGGCCTTGTCGATGCCGGTAAGAGACAATATGGGTTCCATGCTCACCTCAGAAGGGCACGCCGGCGCGCAGAATGAGATTGGCGTAGGGGGTACATTCGCCGGTGCGCACCACCGCCCGGCTGTGGCCGTTTTGCCGCTTGAACTGCTCATGGGCCACATAGCCGACCGTTATGTCCCGGCCCTGGGCCGCGGCCGCCCCGGCCACCTGATCCAGCAGTCGCTGATGCAGCTCGGGGCTGGCCTGCTTGATCTCTTCCGCCAGTACCACGGCTTCCAGCTGCAGCTCGGTGAGCAGGGCCGCCAGGGTGTCCTCCAGTCCGGGCAGGCCGGGGCGCACCGCCAGATCGATACGCTCGACCCCGGCGGGAATGGGCAGGCCGGCGTCGGCCAGGGTGATCTCGTCGGTGTGGCCCAGTCCTGCCACCAGGGCGGATAAATGGCTGTTCAGCAGAGGGATTTTCTTCACGGTACCGCCTTGTTTCAGGGGCCGAAGAGCCCCGAAAATTAACCTGAAATTGCGAGCGAAACGGTTACGCAATCGATTCGATGGGGAGATTGTAGGGGAAATTTCCGGATTGGTTAGCAAAAAGTGACGGAACTGCGAGGCGGATCAAAAAAGTGGAACCCGGGGTCAGGCGGGGGCGTCATTCTTCCCCCACCACCTTGTTCCTTTCCCGCTTGGCCTGGTAGAGGCAGGCGTCGGCGCGGCGCAGCACCTGCTGGATGGCGTCGCCCGGGCGGCAGACGGCGACCCCGAAACTGGCGGTCAGGTGGATGTCGTGACAGAAGCGGGGTTCGGCCAGGGTATGGCGCAGGCGCTCGCTCAGGCGCACCGCGTCCGGGCCGCCGGTGTCGGGCAGCCAGAGGATGAACTCCTCGCCGCCCCAGCGGGCCAGCAGGTCGGCCTGGCGCAGGTGGGGGCGCAGCAGGGCGGGAATGGCCTGCAACACCAGATCCCCGGTCTGGTGGCCATGGCGGTCGTTGATGTCCTTGAAGTAGTCCAGATCCAGCAGCACCAGGGCGGCGTCCCGCTGCTGGTGGCGACACTCCTCGGTCAGCATCTGGTCGAAATGGCGACGGTTGAACAGGCCGGTGAGGTAGTCGGTGCGGGCCTGCTCGCGGGAGAGGGTGAGCTGGCGGGCGAGGGCGGTATTGGCGTCGGCCAGTGCCCGGGTGCGCTCCTGCACTTTCCGCTCCAGTTCCCGGTTCAATTGCTCCAGGTGGGCCTGCTCGCGGCGTTGCTCTTCCTCGGCCTGTACCTGCAGGTGGATGTCCTGATGGGCACCCAGCATGCGCACCGGCTCGCCGTGCTCGTCGTATTCCACGAATCGGGCCTTGTCCTGCAGCCAGATATAGTCGCCGTCCGCTTTTTTAAAGCGGTAGCGGGCGCTGAACAGGGGGGCCTCGCCGTCCAGGTAGCGCTGCATGGCGGCCATGGTGGCGGGGTGGTCGTCGGGATGGATAAGCCCGAGCCAGGTGTCCACCGTTTCCGGCAGGCTGAAGGGTTCGTAGCCCAGCATCAGGTACCAGCGGGCGCTGCGCCGTACCCGGCCGGTGAGCCGGTCCCAGTCCCAGATACCGTCGCTGACAATATCCAGCGCCAGTTGCAGGGTCTTTTCCAGGGAACGCAGTCGCTCCAGCTCCGGCGTCAGGTCGTCATCGCTCATGGCGGCAGCCCGCCGGCGCCGGCCGGTCGTTCGGGATGATGGTTTTTTTGGCTGTCGCCACAAATTCGAATTGATACACTAAGCCGCTTGACTCCATTGCCACTTGCCGCCCTGTTCGTAGGTATTTATTTTGCACGCCAGTCCCTTGAATACAGAGTTTAGTCAGTTATTGGCCCCCATCCATGGCTTTTTGCATTGCCCCACTCCGGATGAGTGGCTGGCCGAGGCGCGCAGGCCCGCGCGCCTGGCCACCCTGCTGGTGGATCACGCCAACTGCGAGATGAAGGCGGCCATGAGCGCCCACCGCCTGGTGCGCCGCTACTGCCTGCCGAAGGACAAGCGCAAGCTGCTGCCCAACCTCGATTTCTACAAGTCGCTGGACGCCCTGCCGGACAAGGGCGAGGTGCTGGGCAAGCAGGCCCTGACCGAGGACAACCGGCGGGTGTTCGACGAGTTGGCCAAGAACGATCTGCTGGTGAAGATGGTGCGCCTTATCCAGGAGGAGCTGCACCATTTCGAGCAGGTGCTGGAGATCATGCAGGCCCGCGGCATTCCCTACGGTACCCTCTCCGCCTCCCGCTACGCCAGCGGGCTGCTGGCTTATGTGCGCACCCATGAACCGGCGGCCATCGTGGATCGCCTGATCATCGGCGCCTACATAGAGGCGCGCTCCTGCGAGCGCTTCGCCCGGCTGGCGCCCTGGCTGGATGACGAACTGGCCCGGTTCTACGTGTCGCTGCTGCGCTCCGAGGCCCGCCACTACCAGGATTACCTGGCGTTGGCGCGGGATTATGCGGGAGAGAGCATCGACGAACGGGTGGCCTTTTTCGGCGAGAAGGAGGCGGAACTCATCCGCTCGCCCGACCCTCTGTTCCGCTTCCACAGCGGGGTGCCGGCGGCCGCCTGACGCCTCAGCCCCGGTGCCAGCGGTATTCGTTGTTGTAGCTCTGCAGCAGGCGCAGGCCCTGTTCGCTCTGGGGATTGGCCAGCACCCGGGCGGTGGGCCCGGCTTCCACCACATGGCCCTCGTGCATCAGGATCACCTGGTCGCTGATGTGCCGCACCACGCCCAGATCGTTGGCCACGATGATATAGGACAGCCCCAGGGTGCTCTGCAGGCTCAGCAGCAGGTTGATGATCTGGGAGCGCACCGACAGGTCCAGGGTGGAGATGGCCTCGTCGGCGACGATGATCCTGGGCGAGAGGATCAGCGCCCGGGCCAGGGCCACCCGCTGTTTCTGGCCGGTGGAGATCATGCCCGGGTAGAAATGGTAGTGATCCGGCAGCAGCCCCACCATGCGCAGGGTGTCCAGGGCCAGGGCCTGCCGCTGCTCGGCGTCGAGCTCGGTATTGAGGCTGAGCGGCGCCTCCAGGATCTGGCCGATGCGGCTGCGCGGGTTGAGGGCGGTGCTGGGGTCCTGGAAGATCATGCGCAGCAGCTTGCAGCGCTTCTTGTCGTCCCCCGGCTCTATCTTGTCGCCGTCGATATAGATGCTGCCCTGGGTGGGTGGCATCACCCCGGCCAGCACCTTGGCCAGGGTGCTCTTGCCGGAGCCGGCCTCGCCCATCAGCGCCAGGGTCTGGCCCCGCTCCAGGGTGAACGACAGGGGGTAAAAGGCGACCTTGCGCTGGCGGCGGAACAGGCCGCTCTGGTTGACGAACACCTTGCTGAGATTGTCGACCTTGAGCAGGGGCACCTGGCTCATCTGGATTTACCTTTTTGCATGTTGAGCGGGAAATGGCAGTAGTACACATGGCCCTTGACCTTGGCCAGGGGTGGAGTCACCACGCATTCCTTGCGGGCATTGGGACAACGTGGTCCCAGCCGGCAGCCGATGGGGAGGTTTTGCAAGGGGGGGATCACCCCGGGCAGGGTGTTCAGCCGCGACTTGTGCGGCAGGGTGCCGTCCAGATCCGGCATCATCTGCAGCAGGGCGGCGGTGTAGGGATGGTGCGGCCGGGTCAGGATCTGCTCCCGGGTGCCGGACTCCACCGTCTGACCGCAGTACATGACGGTGATGTTGTGGGTCAGCTTGGCGAAGGCGGTCATGTCGGTGCTGATCAGCAGTATGGTGGTGCCCGAGAGCTTGTTCACCCGCTCCAGCAGCCGCAGTATCTGGGCCTGGTTGGTGGCCTCCATGGCGTTGGTGGGCTCGTCGGCCACCAGCAGCTTGGGCTGGTTGGCGATGGCCATGGCGATCATCACCTTCTGGCAGACCCCTTCCGACAACTGGTAGGGATAGGCGTTCATCACCATCTTGTGATCCCGGATGCCCACCCGGTGCAGCAGGGCCACCGCCTGCTTGCGGCGCCACTGCCAGCGTTGCCACCACTTGCCCTGGAAGCTGCGGGCGGGAATGGCTTCCTCCAACTGGGCGCCGATTTTCTCGGAAGGGTCGAGGCAACTGGAGGGTTCCTGGAACACCATGGCGATATCCCGCCCCATGATGCGTCGCCGCTCCTTGGGGGACAGGCTCTGCAGGTCGATGTTGTCGAGGTACATGCGGTCGGCGGTGACTCGCCAGGTGTCCTTTTCGATGCCCACTATGGTCTGGGCCACCAGGCTCTTGCCCGAGCCGGACTCGCCCACCAGGCCGCGGATTTCGCCGTCGGCCAGGGTCAGGCTGAATTTGTCCACCGCCTTGACCATGCCCTGGGGCGTGTCGATTTCGATGGTCAGGTTGCGAATATCCAGCAGCGGCATCAGTTCATTACCTCATTGATGGCCTGGCGCAGGCCTTCTCCCACCATGTTCACCACCAGCACCGAGAGCAGTATCGCCAGCCCCGGCAGTATCACCGTCCAGGGCGACAGGTAGATGAGATCCACCGCGTCCGACAGCATGGCGCCCCATTCCGGGCGGGGTGGCTGGGCGCCCAGGCCGAGAAAGCCCACGGCGGTGATGTCCAGGATGGCGGCAGACAGCCCGCGGGTGGTCTGGCTGACGATGGTGTCGCTCAGGTTGGGCAACACCCCAAACCTGAGTATACGCCACTGGTTGGCGCCATCGAGGCGCAGGGCGGTGATGTACTCCTTCTGCATCTCGTCCGAGACCGCATTGTAGGTGGCGCGGATAAACTGGGGGGTGAGGGCCAGGGTGATGGCCAGCAGGGTATTGAACAGCCCCGGTCCCAGAATGGCCACGAAGATGATGGCCAGCAGCAGGGAGGGGATGGACAGCAGGGTATCGAGCAGGTGGTTGAGGATGCTCGCCTTGAGCCCCTTGCTCATGCCGCCGAGGATGCCGATGCACCCCCCCACCAGCAGCGCCACCAGCACCACCAGCACGCCGTTGCCGAAGGTGAGGCGGGCGCCCATGATCAGCCGCGAGAGCAGGTCGCGGCCCAGATCGTCGGTGCCGAGAAAAAAGTCGATATTGCCGTCGATGGCCCAGGAGGGCGGCAGCAACAGCGCCTGGCTGAACTGCTCATAGGGCGGATGGGGGGCCAGCCAGGGGCCGAGCAGGGTAAACAGGGTCAAAAAACCCAGTCCCCAGAGGCCGATCATCGCCAGGGTATTCTTGCGAAACAGCTCCCAGGCCTGCTCCAGCGGGGAGCGCACCTTGAGCTCGGGGTAGATGTTAGCCCTGCTTGGCATAAAGGGCCTTCCTCCGGGTGGGATAGATCAGGGTGGAAACGATGTCCACCAGCACGTTGGCGACGACGGTGAAGGTGGCGATGGCCAGGGTACCGCCCTTGATGGCGGCATAATCCTGCAGCGCTATGCTGGTCACCAGCCAGCGGCCCAGGCCAGGCCAGTCGAACACGATCTCGGTCATCATCGCCGAGGTCAGCACGGTGCCGAGCTGCAGCCCCAGGGTGGGAATGGCCATGGGAAAGGCGTTGCGCAGGCCGTGGCGCAGCATCACCTGGGTTTCGCTCAGGCCCTTGGTCAGGGCGGCCCGGATGTAGTTCTGCTTCATCACCTCCAGCAGGGCGCTGCGGATTTGGCGGATCACCTCGGTGGTGGGCACTATGGCCAGCACCAGGGAGGGCAGCACCAGGTGCCTGAGGGCGTCGAGAAAGGCCGGCCAACGGTAGGGATGCTCGGCGAGCAGGGCGTCGATGGTCATGATGCCGGTGACCGGACTGATGTCGTACAGCAGGCTCAACTGGCCCGAGACCGGCAGCCAGCCCAGGTTGAGCGAAAAGAACATCACCAGCAGCAGGCCGAGCCAGAACACCGGCACCGAATAGCCCACCAGGGTGCCGGTGAGGATCAGGGTATCCTGCCAGCGGCCCTGGCGCAGGGCCGCCAGGGTGCCGACGGGCACGCCGACGACCATGGAAATGACGAAGGCGGCCAGGCACAGCTCCAGGGTGGCGGGGAAATACTGGCCGAGCGCGCCCAGCACCGGCATGCCGGTGGCGCTGGAGATGCCGAAGTCCCCGGCCAGCAACTGGCGGATAAAGACCAGGTAGCCGCTCCAGAAGTCGCCGCGGATATCGGTCAGCAGGTGGTACTCCAGGGCGTAGGCGATCAGGGTCAGCATCAGCAGGGTGGTCAGCAGCAGGTTGAGCCGCCGCAGCAGGTAACGCAGCATGGCTACTCCTTGTAGGCCTGGTGGAAGGCGACGCCGCCATAGGGTTGCAGGCGCAGCCCCTTCACCGGGGTGCGGTGGGCCTGCAGCTTGAGGCTGTGTACCAGGGGAATGATCGCCATGTCCTGGAAGGCCAGCTCCTGGGCCATCTGGTAGTGGCGGATGCGGCTGGCCAGGCTGGGTTCGGACAGGGCCAGATCCAGCTGCCGCTCGAACAGCGGATGGCACCAGCGGCTGGCGTTGGTGCCGGCGGCGATGGCCTGGCAACTGAGCAGGTTGCGCAGCATGTTGTCCGGATCCGGGGTGTCGGCGGACCAGCCGGTGAGCACCGCATCCTGCTCACCGAGGATAAGCTCCCGGCGCAGTATCTGCTCTTCCAGGCTCAGCAAGCGCACCCGGATGCCGAGTTCCGCCAGGCGGCGCTGGATCAACTGGCCGGTCTTGAGCCCGTCCGGATTGAAGGTGCGCGCGCCGGCCGGCACCAGCAGGGTCAGATCGAAGCCCTTCTCCAGCCCGGCCTGCTCCAGCAGGAAGCGGGCCCGGCTCATGTCCGGCAGCGGCATCAGCAGGTTGGGATGATAGCCCCAGGATACCGGCGGCAGCAGCGACTCGGCCAGGGATCCGATATCGAAATAGACGGCATGCAGTATGTCTTCCCGGTTCAGGGCCAGGGAGAGCGCCTTGCGCACCCGGATATCGTTAAAGGGCGGTTTCAGGGTGTTGAGCGCCAGTACCGCCACGTTCATGCCGGTGGCCTGGCTCAGCTCCAGGGCCGGGTGCTCCCGGATCACCGACAGCTGGCTGGTGCCCGGGTGGGCCATGACGTCGCACTCGCCGGTGAGCAGCTTGGCCAGCCGCTTGGACGACTTGGGGGTGATGTCGAACACCAGCTGGCCGAGGCGGACGGCGCCGCGCCAGTGGGTGGGATGGCGATGGTAGCGGATAAACTCGTCGGTGCGGTACTGGCCGAGCAGGAAGGGGCCGGTGCCGACCGGCTGCTGGTCGAGCAGTTGCGGGGTGCCCTGGCCGAGCAGCTGTTCGGCGTATTCCGCCGACAGCACCACCGCATAGTCGGTGGCCAGGTTGGCGAGGAAAGAGGCGTCGGGGCGGGACAGCACGAATTCCACCTCGTGGCTGGACAGGGCGTTCACTTCGCGGACCAGTTCCCGCCAGCCGATGCTGTCGAAGAAGGGATAGCGACCGCCGCTCACCCCGTGGTAGGGGTGACCCTGGTCCATCAGCCGGCGGAAACTGAACACCACGTCTTCGGCATTGAGCGGCCGGCTGGGGCTGAACCAGGCGGTCTGGTGAAAGGTCACCCCGGGCCTCAGCACGAAGCGGTAGCGCAGGGCATCGTCGCTCCGGCTCCAGCTCAGGGCCAGGGCCGGCATCGGCTGCTGGTTGTTGGGATCGATGTCGAGCAGCCGGTCGTAGAGCTGGTGGGCGGTGGCGTCCAGGGTTTCGGAGGAGGTGACCAGCTGCGGGTTGAAGGTGAGCGGCGCCCCCTCGATGCAGTACAGCAGGCTTTCCGCCGCCAGCTGCCGGTTACCGGTGTCGCAGCCCGCCAGCAGGAGGGTGAGCAGGCCGCAGAGCCATAAACGCATGCTTAGTCCTTGTGTTCCGCCTTCTCGCCCGCCGGCAAGAGGGAAGCGTATTTACGTAACAGGCCGCGCAGCTGGTGATAGCTCAAGCCCAGCAGCTCGGCGGCCTGGCGCTGATTATAACGGGCCCGGGCCAGGGCGGCACCAATAAGCCGACATTCTTCTTCGGCCAGGAAGGCCCGCAGATCGCAGGGCAGGCTTTCCGTCTCCTCGGGCCCGGCCGGCACCGGCCCGCCCGGCCGCCAGGGCGAGGCAAAAGGGTCCAGGTACAGCTCGGCCAGGGGCTCTTCCGGCTGGCCCTGGCGGTACAGGCTGCGCTCCACCACGTTTTTCAGTTCGCGCACATTGCCCGGCCAGGGGTGGCTCAGCAACTGCTCGCGTACCGCCGGGCTGAAGCCGGCGAACAGGGGCCAGCCCAGCTCCATGCACAGGTTGACGGCGAAGTGCTCCGCCAGCCGCAGGATATCGTCACCCCTGGCGCGCAGGGGCGGCAATGTAACCACATCGAAGGCCAGTCTATCAAGCAGATCGGCACGAAATTCTCCGCCCCTGGCCAGGGCCGGCAGATCCCGGTTGGTGGCGCACACCAGCCGCACGTTTACCGACACCGGCTGGCTGCCGCCGACCCGTTCGAACTCGCCGTATTCGATGACCCGCAGCAGCTTTTCCTGCACCCGAGGACTGGTGGTGGCCAGTTCGTCGAGGAAGAGGGTGCCGCCGTCGGCCCGCTCGAAGCGGCCCAGGTGGCGCCGCTGGGCGCCGGTGAAGGCGCCGGCCTCGTGGCCGAACAGCTCGGTCTCGAGCAGGGTCTCGGCCAGGGTGGCGCAGTTGAGGGAGATGAAGGGCTGCTGCCAGCGGGAAGACAGATAGTGCAGCCGGTGGGCCACCAGTTCCTTGCCGGTGCCGCGCTCGCCCACGACCAGCACCGGCTTGTCCAGGGGCGCGAGCAGGGAGACCTGCTCCAGCACGGCCAGCAGGGGGTTGGACTGGCCGATCAGCTCGTTGTCGGTCATGGCTTATCTGTGTGGCGAAATTTACCAAATGGTAGTGTGATTCGCCGGCTCTGACCAGCGGCCCGGCCACACATTTTTCCGATTTTATTGGTTTATCAATAAATTAGTGTTTTCGATAAAGTTGGCATATAAGTTGTTATCTATAGGGCAGGTGGGCCGCGAGGGCGGCCCTTCAACCCCAAGCCCGGAGGAACACGACCATGAGCATATTTTCCCGACTGGCGGACATCATCAACGCCAACCTGAATTCCCTGCTGGACAAGGCCGAGGATCCGGCCAAGATGGTGCGGCTGATCATCCAGGAGATGGAGGACGAGCTGGTGCGCGAGCGCTCCAACCTGGCCCGCTTCCTGGCCGAGAAAAAAGATCTGCTGCGCCAGATCGAGCGCCACCGGGAGCGGGTGCAGGAGTGGCAGGACAAGGCCGAACTGGCGCTGACCAAGGAGCGCGAAGACCTGGCCCGGGCCGCCCTGATCGAGAAGAACAAGCAGGTCGAACTGCTGAAGGCCCTGGAGCGGGAGTGCGCGGCGGTGGAGGAGGGCATGAACAAGCTGTCCGAGGCCATCAACGCGCTTGAGGCCAAGCTGGCCGACGCCCGCGCCCGCCAGCAGGCGATGCAGCTGCGTGAGCGCAGCGCCCAGAGCCGGATCAAGGTGCAGGAGCGGGTGCGCCACAGCGAGACCGCCTCGGCCGTCGACAAGTTCGAGCGGATGGAGCGCAAGATAGACGAGCTGGAAGCCAAGGCGGATCTGTACAGCCAGAGCAAGGGGCTGGATCAGGCCTTCGCCGAGCTGGAGGTGGACGACGCCATCAGCCGGGAGCTGGACAAGCTCAAGGCCAGGATGAACAAGAGCCAAGATGAACAAGAGCGAGGATAACCGATGTCCGAACTGGCCTGGGCCCTGGTGGCCCCCCTCAACATCTTCCTGTTCTTGGTGGTGCCCATCTGGCTGGTGCTGCACTACCGCAGCAAGCGCCGGCTGGACGCCGGGCTGGACGAGTCCGCCCGCCAGCGGCTGGAGCAGGCCCTGACTCAGGCGGATCAACTGGCCGAACGGGTGGAAACCCTCGAACGGCTCTTGGACCAGGAGGTACCGGGATGGCGTCGACCCTGATGAACCTGTATCGCGACAAGCGCAATGGCAAGCTCGGCGGCGTGTGCGCCGGCATCGCCCGCAAGGCCGGGGTCGAGCCCTGGCTGGTGCGGGTGCTGGCGGTCACCGGCCTGGTGTTCGCCAGCTTTCTCACCTTCGTGCTGTACATGGCCGCCTGGCTGCTGCTGGAGGACAGGCCGGATCAGCCGGAGCCCGAACCGGCCCACGTAAAGAGCGCCGGCTGGCAGTCGGGGCTGTCGCCGAAAGAGGCGCTGGACAAGCTGGAAGGCAAGCTCCGGCGGCTCAACGGCCGGGTGGCGGAGATGGAGCAACTGCTGACCTCCCGGGAGTTCCGCCTGCGCCGGGAATTCAACGACCTGCGCGAGGATAAATGAGCAAGGCGGCACTGACCCAGTGGCGACACAAGGCCGGCGCCTGGGTACAGCGCGGCCTGGATCAGCGGCTGCGGCTGGCGGTAACGGGCCTGAGCCGCAGCGGCAAGACCGCCTTTATCACCAGCCTGGTCAACCAGCTGGAGCACGCCGGCCTGGACGCCCGCCTGCCCCACTGGCCGCCGGCGGCGGAAGGACGCCTGCTCGGCATCAAACGGGTGCCGAGCCGCCACCACCATGTGCCCGCCTTCGGCTACGAGGCGGCCCTCGGTCAGTTGGCGGGTACGCCGCCGGCCTGGCCCGAGCCCACCCGCGGCATCAGCGAGATCACCCTGGCCATCAAGTACCGACCCAAAAACCGGCTCAAGCGCCGGCTCAACGACAACGCCACCCTCTACCTGGAAATCGTCGACTACCCGGGCGAGTGGCTGCTGGATCTGCCGCTGCTGGCGATGAGCTACGCCCAGTGGAGCGGCCAGCAGCGCGAGCTGCTGCGGGAGCCGGCGTTGCGGGAACTGGCCGGCCCCTGGCTGCGGATGGGCGAGGGGCTGGCTCCCGACGGCCCCGCCGAGGACGCGCGCATCGCGCCGCTGGCGGCCGCCTATACCCGCTGGCTGCACGACTGCAAGCGGGAGTTGGGCCGTTACCTGGTGCAGCCGGGGCGCTTCGTGCTGCCCGGCGAATACCAGGGTGCGCCCATGCTGCAGTTCGTGCCCTGGGTGTGGGGCGAGGTGGGCACCGGCCTGGGCGAGCAGCAGCACCACGGCATGATGGAGGCCCGCTTCGAACACTACAAGAAGCACCTGGTCGCCGGCTTCTACCGGGAATTCTTCGCCGGCTTCGACCGGCAGATCGTGCTGGTGGACTGCCTCACGCCGCTCAACCGGGGGCCGGGGAGCTTCACCGATCTGGGCCGGGCGCTGGACGCCATACTGCAGAGCTTCGAATACGGCAAGAGCGGCTGGTGGCGGCGGCTGTTCGCCCCGCGCATCGACAAGCTGCTGTTCGCCGCCACCAAGGCCGACCACCTGACCCCGGATCAGCACGGCCGCCTGACCCGGCTGCTGGGCACCCTGGTGCGCGGCGGCCATCGCCAGGCCCGGCTGTCCGGCATCGACATCCATACCCTGGCCCTGGCCTCGATCAAGGCCACCCATAGCGGCCGGGTCCGGCACCAGGGCGAGGAGATCCCCGCCCTGCAGGGGCGCCGGCTGGAGGACCTCGCCCCGGTGACCCTCTATCCGGGCGAAGTGCCCGAGGCCCTGCCCGGCGACGATTTCTGGCAACGGCGGGGCTTCGACTTCACCGAGTTCGCCCCGCCCGAGTGGCGGCCGGAGGCGCCGCTGCCCCATCTGCGCCTGGATCAGGCGCTGGCTTTCCTGCTGGGAGACAAATTATCGTGACACTGAAAAGCAAGGTGATACTGGACAGCCCGCTGCCAGGACCCGAGGAGGCGCCCCTGCGCCCGGGCCGGCAACTGGAGCAGGACGATTTTATCGCGCTGGACGACACGCCGGCGCCGCCCCTGGTCGAGGGCCTGCGACCCCGCCGCCGGCACTGGCTGTGGTGGAGCGGCGCCCTGTTGCTGCTCCTGCTGCTGCTGGTGCACTCCGCCATCCAGCTGTGGCAGACCTGGCAGGACAGCCTGCTGCTGGGGGCCGCCTGGAGCCTGGCCGTCGGCCTGCTGGCGCTGGCGGCCCTGGGCAGCCTGTGGCGGGAGCTGCGCCTGCTGCGTTCCCTGGAGCGGGTATCCGCCCTGCGCGCCCGGGCCGAGCAACTGCTGGCCGGGCAGGGCAACGGCCGGGCCAAGGCTTTTTGCGAGCAACTGGCCCGCCAGGGCGGCCTGGAGCAGTCGGATGCCTACCAGGGCTGGCTCAGGCAGCTTTCCGATCAGGAGCAGGACGCGGAGGTGCTGGCCCTCTACAGCCGGCAGGTGCTCGCCAGCCAGGATCGCCAGGCCCGGGCCCGGGTGCTGAAGTGGTCCGGCGAGGCGGCGGTGATGGTGGCGGCCAGCCCCCTGGCGGCGGTGGACATGCTGCTGGTGCTGTGGCGCAACTTGCGGATGATCGAGGACATCAGCGCCTGCTACGGCATCCGCCTGGGGGCACTCAGCCGCTGGCGATTGATCCGCCGCCTGCTCCGGCACATGCTCTATGTGGGCGCCTCGGAGGCGGCCCTCGACATGGGCATGGATCTGCTCGGGCTGGAGCTGGCCGGACGGCTGTCGGCCCGGGCCGGCCAGGGCGTGGGTGCCGGCCTGCTCACCGCCCGCCTGGGACTGCAGGCCATGGATTTTTGCCGTCCGGTGCCCTGGCAGGGGGACGAAAGAAAACAGCTGGGCGGCATCCGCCGGGCGTTGGTCGACAAGGTGGCTAAACTGATGAGCAGGAGCCGGTAAGGAGGCATTCTTGATGAAAGTAGACAAACTGATCGGCCAGTTTCTGGGCAACAACCCCGGTTTTGGCAAGGGCGCCGCCACCGGTGGCATTCTCGGCCTGCTGCTCGGCAGCAAGAAGGGTCGCAAGATGACCGGCGGCACCCTCAAGTACGCCGGTTTGGCCGCCGCCGGCGTCATGGCCTGGAAGGCCTACCAGAACTGGCAGCAGGGCCAGAGCCCGGCCCAGGCCACCCCGGCCAGCGACGCCGATCTGCAGCGGCTGGATCCGCGCTTCTCGCCCGATGCCCCGGCGGCTGACGGCGAGTCCTTCCAGCTGGCGCTGATGCGGGCCATGATAGGAGCGGCCAAGGCCGACGGCCATGTGGATGCCACCGAGCAACAGCGGATCTTCGAGCAGGTGGAGCAGATGGGGCTGGCGGCGGAGGAAAAGGCGCTGGTGTTCGACATGCTCTCGGCGCCGGTGGCGCTGGGCGACATCGTCGCCTCGGCCCGCGGGCCCGAGCAGGCGGCGGAGCTGTACCTGGCGTCACGGCTGGTGATCGATCCGGATCAGGCGGCGGAGCGAACCTATCTGCAGGCGCTGGCGCACCGGCTCAATTTGCCGACGGAGTTGGTGGCGCATCTGGAAAAACAGGCGGAGCAGGGGATGGGGGAATGAAGTTGGGGTGACCGACGGGGCTCGAACCCGCGACAACCGGAATCACAATCCGGGACTCTACCAACTGAGCTACGGTCACCACAAGATGGCGCGCCCTGCAGGACTCGAACCTGCGACCATCCGCTTAGAAGGCGGATGCTCTATCCAGCTGAGCTAAGGGCGCTTTTTGGCGTTTTCCGTGGGCGGGCCACGGCGTAACGGGGCGGCATCATACCTATTTGCCATGCGGGGGTCAACGGCTTTGTCGGGCCGCCCCGGCGGCGGAAAGCCCGAGTGCCTCGCTTATCAAACCCCTGAAAAAATGCGACAATCGCCGCAGGTTTATAAAGGTGAGAATCAACGCAGATGTCAGCTCAAATAATCGATGGAAAAGCGATTGCACAGGCGGTACGCAACCAGGTGGCCGAACGGGTGGCCGAACGGAAAAGCGCGGGCAAGCGCGCGCCCGGCCTGGCGGTGATACTGGTGGGCGCCAATCCCGCTTCCCAGGTCTATGTCGGCAGCAAGCGCCGGGCCTGCGAAGAGGTGGGCTTTGTCTCCAAGTCCTACGATTTGCCCCAGGAAACCACAGAGCAGCAATTGCTTGATCTGATTGACGAGCTGAACCGGGACGCCACCATAGACGGCATCCTGGTGCAACTGCCGCTGCCGGCCCATATCGACAGCACCCTGGTGATAGAGCGCATCCACCCCCACAAGGACGTGGACGGCTTCCACCCCTACAACGTAGGGCGCCTGGCCCAGCGTATTCCGGCCCTGCGCCCCTGCACCCCCAAGGGCATCATGACCCTGATCGAGCGCAGCCACATCAAAACCCACGGCCTCAACGCCGTGGTGGTGGGTGCCTCCAACATCGTGGGCCGGCCCATGACCCTGGAGCTGCTGCTGGCCGGCTGCACCACCACCACCTGCCATCGCTTCACCGAGGATCTCAAGGCCAAGGTGGAAGGGGCCGACTTGCTGGTGGTGGCGGTGGGCAAGCCCAACTTCATTCCCGGCGACTGGATCAAGCCCGGCGCCGTGGTGATCGACGTGGGCATCAACCGCCTGGACGACGGCCGCCTGGTGGGCGACGTGGAGTATGCGGTGGCCGCCGAGCGCGCCTCCTACATCACCCCCGTACCCGGCGGCGTGGGCCCCATGACGGTGGCGGCGCTGATCGAGAATACCCTGATCGCCTGCGAACGTTATCACGACAACTGATCTCGTCCTGAACCGGGGGCCGGGCGCTTGCCCGGCACCCCGTCCCAAGAGGGAAAGCCGATGCATTGGCCCGACAAGGATGTGCTCTATACGGTGATTTTCGGCACCGAGACGCCGGCGGGGCGCCGCTTCGACATCGCCCTGATCGTCACCATACTGCTGTCCATACTGGTGCTGTTCCTGGATTCCATGGGTTCGGTGCGGGCCCACTATGGCGGCCTGCTCTACGGGCTGGAGTGGGGCTTTACCCTGTTGTTCACCCTCGAGTACGGCCTGCGGGTCTATTGTGCCCAGAACCGGGCCGCCTACGTCAAAAGCTTTTACGGTGTTATCGATCTGCTGGCGGCGCTGCCGACCTACCTGGCGATTTTCGTTCCCGGCGCCAGCTTCCTGATGGTGATCCGCCTGCTGCGGGTCTTGCGCATCTTCCGGGTGCTCAAGCTGATGCGCTACGTCAACGAGGCCAATCTTCTGCTGCGCTCGCTCAACCAGAGCCGGCGCAAGATCATCGTGTTCTTCAGCACGCTCTTTATCCTGGTCACCCTGTTCGGCTCCCTGCTCTATGTGGTGGAAGGGCCGGAAAACGGCTTTACCAGCATTCCCACCAGCATCTACTGGGCCATCGTCACCATCACCACGGTGGGATTCGGCGACATCACGCCGCAGACCGCCCTCGGTCGGGGCATCGCCGCCGTGACCATGCTGATGGGCTACGCCATCATAGCGGTGCCCACCGGCATCATCACCGCCGAACTGGGACGGGAAATGCGCCGGGAGTACAACCTGCGTCATTGTCCCCAGTGCGACCGGAGCGGCCACGACGGGGATGCCCGTTACTGCAAGTACTGTGGCGGGGCAATGGAAGAGGAGAGGTAAAAAGAAGGGGAGCCGAGGCTCCCCTGAGGTTACTGGTTGCTTTCTTCCATCAATTCGTTCAGTTTCTGCTCGGCTTCGGCGGCCGCCTCGTCCATGGCCTGCTCCATTTCCGCGGCCTGTTCGCTGGTGGCGTCCATGGCATCGTCGGCGGCATCCGCGGCACTGCTGGCGGCGTCATCCAGTTTTTCGCCCAGTGCTTCCATGGTTCCCTGTTGTTCTACACCCAGCGCTTCCGCGGCGTCATCGGTCATCTGTTCGCCCTGCTCCTGAACATTTTCGATAACCTCATCGACGTTTTCGCCGGCCTGCTCGGCGGGGCCCTGGTTGTCACAGGCTGCCAGGCCGAAGGCGGTAACAGAGGTAAACAGCAGAACATTAAGCAATGACTTCTTCATATCGGTTCCTCGCTAGATTGCATGGCGGCCGGGGCCGCTTTTGTGTTTTTGCTCTATCAGTAATAGCCTAGCCTTGGGCCAAATGATAGGGGAGGCAGGGTGGTGACGCAGCCGGAGCGGTAAAATCGAATGTCGATATGACGGGGACTGTCATCCCCGGCGGGGCTGAAGAGGAAAATCAGGGGGTGGGCCCCCTGATTATTCCTGGTCGAGGGTGTTTTCCAGGATTTCGTTCAGGCGATCTTCCGCCTCCCTGGACGCTTCTTCTATCGCCTGCTGGAATTCCTCTTTTTGCTGCTCGAGGGCTTCCGGTGACGGCGTCGTTTCCCGGGCGGCATTTTCATCCAGCACCGGCTCGGGCTGGGAGGCGGCCTTCTCCATCACCTGGTCGATATTGTCGCCGATATCGTCGGTCGGGCCTTTCTCTTCGCAGCCGACGATACCGACCAGAACTGCCAGCAAGGCGGCCGGAATAAACTTTTGCATTGGCGAGGCTCCTTAAAACCTGTCAGGGCCCACAGGGGCACGATAAAAAACAGGGCACCTATTATGGTGCCCATGGCGGATTTTTCAATATGCGGTGGTGGCGGTTACTTGCGCCGCCAGCGGGTGCCCTCCGGGCCGTCTTCCAGCACTATGCCCATGGCGTTGAGCTGGTCGCGGGCGGCGTCGGCGGCGGCCCAGTCCTTGCTCTGGCGCGCATCCAGGCGGGCCTGGATCAGGCGCTCGATGTCGGCCACCTCGTCGTCGGCGCCGGCATCGCCGCGCAAAAAGGCCTCGGGATCCTGGGTCAGCAGGCCCAGCACCCCGGCCAGCTCCCGCAGGCGGGCGGCGAGATGGGCGGCGGCCTCGTCGTCCTTGCCCTTCTGGCGGTTGATTTCCCGAGCCAGATCAAACAGCACCGAATAGGCCTCGGGAGTGTTGAAGTCGTCGTCCATGGCGGCATTGAAGCGCGCCACAAAGTCCTCGCCGCCGGCGGCGGGCGCCTCGGGCAGATCCCTGAGTGCCGTATAGAGCCGCTCCAGGGCGGTGCGGGCCTGCTTCAGGTTTTCGTCGGAATAGTTGAGCTGGCTGCGGTAGTGACCCGACAGCAAAAAGTAGCGAATGGTCTCGCCGTCGTAATGGCCGAGCACGTCGCGAATGGTGAAGAAGTTGCCCAGGGATTTGGACATCTTCTCTTCATCCACCATCACCATGCCCGAGTGCATCCAGGTGTTGACGTAGGGGCTGTGGTTGGCGCAGCAGCTCTGGGCGATTTCGTTTTCATGGTGGGGGAACTGCAGGTCCGAGCCGCCGCCGTGAATGTCGAAATGCTTGCCCAGGTGCTTGCCGTTCATGGCCGAGCACTCGATGTGCCAGCCCGGACGGCCCGGGCCCCAGGGGGACTCCCAGCTCGGCTCGCCGGGCTTGGACTGTTTCCACAGCACGAAATCGAGGGGGTTGCGCTTGCTCTGCTCCACTTCCACCCGGGCGCCGGCCTGCAGCTGCTCCAGGTTCTGGCCCGAGAGCCGGCCGTAGTCGGCAAAGCTGTTCACCTCGAACAGCACGTCGCCGTTGTCCGCCACATAGGCGTGGCCGTCTTTTATCAGGGTTTTGACCATGGCAATGATTTCGGGAATATGGCCGGTGGCCTTGGGCTCGATATCGGGCCGGGCGATATTGAGGGCATCAAAGTCCTTGTACATATCGGCGGTCAGGCGCTCGGTGAGCGCGTCGCAGCTTTCGCCATTTTCCGCCGCCCGCTTGATGATCTTGTCGTCAATGTCGGTGATGTTGCGCACAAAGGTCAGATCATAACCGGCATAGCGCAGGTAGCGGGTGACCACATCAAAGGCCACAAAGGTCCGGCCATGGCCGATATGACAGAGATCGTAAATGGTCACACCACACACATACATGCCGACCTTGCCGGGCACCAGGGGTTTGAATTCTTCTTTTTGTCGGGTCAGGGAGTTGTAGATTTTCAGCATGATTAGGGTCTTGGTGGTGGTGAGTGGTTAGGAACGTCAGCGCTTATTGAACCGTTAATGGCCACGCGGTGCAAGCACAAAGCCCGGCGGCGGGGCGGGAGCCGCCGGGTAAGGGAAAATCGCAACAAGGATCAGGCTACATCATCGCCGTCGGGCGGCCGTTTGGTGCCGGTGAACATGGATTTGATCAGGTTTTCCCGGTGGCGCAGGCCGGTGAAGATGACCCCGGCAATGTGCAGCCCCGCCAGCCCCAGCAGGGCATTGGCGATAAACTCGTGCACGTCTTCCAGCCAGTCACCACCGGCATCGGTGACATACAGCCAGCCGCTCAGGGTGAGCAGGCTCAGGCCGGCCAGCAGGGCCAGCACCATGGCCGCGCCCGCCGGGTTATGGCCGAGATAGCGCTTTTCCCGGCGGTGGCAAACCTCGTTGAGGTAACCCAGCGTGGCCGCCGGCGGGCGCACGAACTGGCGAAAGCGGGCATAACGGGAGCCCACCAGCCCCCACACCAGCCGAAAGGCAATCAGCCCCATCACGCCGTAGCCCGCCACTTCGTGTACCGACTGCCATTCGTCGGCGGTCAGCCAGGCGGTGGCAAAGGCCGCCACCAGTGACCAGTGAAACAGCCTGATCAGGGGGTCCCATACCTTTATGGTTGTCATTGCATGCTCTCCTTAAGGTGGCGGCCGGGAATGGCCGGTCAGCTGTTACTGTAAGGGGGCAAACTTAAGGCTACATTAAGCGCCGTGACGGTGATTTAATAATGCGCTTGCGCCAACACGGGCCCGGTTCGCTGTTCCCCGAATCAAAGAAGGAGAGTAAATGCGCATTCTGGTGGTGGAAGACAATCCGGATATCCTGGTGAATATTGTCGATTACCTGTCACTCAAGGGCTGCACCGTGGATGCCTTGCACAGCGGGACGGCGGCGCTGGCCCTGCTGGCCCGCCAGGAATTCGATCTGCTGGTGCTGGATCTTGGCCTGCCGGGACTCGATGGCATTGAGTTGTGCCGTCGGTTGCGGGCCGGGCTGAATCCGCTGCCGGTATTGATGCTGACCGCCCGGGACACCCTGGACGACAAGTTGGCCGGGTTCGAGGTGGGTGCCGACGATTACCTGGTCAAGCCCTTCGCCCTGCCGGAGCTGTGGTCGCGCATTCAGGCCGTGCTCAAGCGCAGCCGGCAGCAACGGGTGCGCCGGTTGACGGTGGCCGATCTTGTCCTGGATCTGGATACCCTCAAGGTCAGCCGCCAGGGGCGGGACATCAGTCTCAACCCCAAATGCCTTAAATTGCTGGAAGTGCTGATGAAACACTCGCCCAATGTGGTTAGCCGGGCCACCCTGGCGAGCGAATTGTGGGCCGACGATCCTCCCGACAGCGACGGCCTCAAGTCCCATATCTACCTGTTGCGCAGCGCCATCGACAAGCCCTTTGACCGGCCGCTCATTCACACCGTGCACGGCCAGGGCTACCGTCTGGTTGGCGACGATCATGCGCCTGACCATTAATGCCCGTCTGCAGTGGGTGCTTAACCTGTTGATCGTAAGCTTAAGCCTGATGGCGTCGGCGGCCATTGTGTTGCTGGTGTTCTGGTTTGAGCGCACGCTGTTTTACAACCATTTGCACAGCGATCTGCTCGATCAGGTGCGGGCCCATGCCAGCCTGCAGCAGCCGCTGGTGTTGCCGATGACCGACACCACCTATTACAAGGTGCCCTCTGGGCAGCAGGCGCTGCTGCCGCCCCGGTTTCGGGATTACCCGGAAGGGGGGCACGAAGTGCTGCTGGGGGACGGTGCCTACAACCTGTTCGTGCATTATCAGGATGGCTGGGAACACGTGCTGGTGCAGGATCAGAGCGAATTCGAACGTTACGAGCTGCTGGTGTTCAGCGGCATGACAGTTGGCGTGCTGGGTGTATGGGCCCTCGGCTTCTGGCTGTCGCGCCGGCTCAGCCGGCAGATATTGCAGCCGGTGTCGCAACTGGCGAAAGAGGTGTCCCGGCTGCGCCAGCAGTCCGGCGCCCGCCTGCATGGCGTTTACCCCGATGACGAAGTGGGCTTGCTGGCGCGTGCCTTTGAGGAGTACGCCGACCGGGTGCAGGAGCTGCTGACCCGGGAACAGCAGTTTTCCGCCAACGCCAGCCACGAGCTGCGCACACCCATGATGGTGATCCGCGGTGCCCTGGATATGCTGCGGGAAACCGGCAGCGGCTCGGTGCCGGAGCAGCGCCAACTGGCGCGCATGGAATCGGCACTGGACGATATGCAGCGCCAGGTCGAGCTGTTTTTACAATTGTCGCGGGCCCCCGAGGCGGCGGCCGGCCACGATACTGCCGTCCCCTTGAGACAGCTGGCGGCCCGGTATATCGAAATCTGGCAGGGCCAGGCCCGGGCCCGGGGCTTGACCCTGACTCTGAGCGCCGGGGAGGGGGACGGGCCTTTGGTGCCGGCCACCCTGGCCGGGGCGGTGATCAACAACCTGTTGCGCAATGCCCTGGCCCATACCACCGAAGGCGGCATCGAGCTGTGCCTGGGGCCGGACTGGCTGGCGGTGTGCGACAGTGGCGAGGGTATTGAGCCCGGTGTGCTGGCCCGGGTGCGGGAGCGGGGCATCAGTGGCGGCGGTGGCTTTGGCCTGGGCCTGGCCATTGTGGAACGCATTTGCGAACACCAGGGCTGGCAGTTAAGCCTGGCGGCCAACCGGCCCAAGGGTACGCGCGTACGTATCGGGTTTTGACCTTTTTTTCACTTCCCCCTGATTAACCTTGATAGCAGTTTCGCCGCTGCCGGCCTTGAGCCGTGAATGCGGCTTATTCTGTTTTCGAGGCTGATCATGGGTGTGTCTTTTCAACCGGGTATTTCGTCCCGCCGGCTGGTGTTGCTGCTGGCGTTGTACTTCTTTTTTGTGCTCAACCTGCCGCTCACCGCCAAGCTTGCCAGCATACTGGAAAACCTGGACGGCGTTAGCGTTGGCTTTGTGTTGTCCATTCCGGTGTTTTTTGTGGCGGCGCTCAACCTGCTGTTTACCCTGGTGGCGGTGAAGCACCTGGAAAAGGGTATTTTTATTGTGCTGTTGCTGCTGTCATCCTCGGTCAGCTACGCCATGTTCCAGTATGGGGTGGTGTTCGACCAGGACATGATGGCCAATATCATGCAGACCCACCAGGGGGAGGCCAAATCCTATCTGAACGGTGCCTCCCTGCTGTGGTTTGCGCTCACCGGCGTGGTGCCGGCCCTGCTGGTGGCCCGGGCGCGCATTCGCCATGACGGCTGGGTCAAGGATCTGCTGTGGAAGAGCCTGTCGGTACTCGGCTCTCTGGCTGCCATCGCGCTGATCGCCCTGTTTTACTACAAGGATTATGCCTCGGTCGGGCGTAACAACAGCTACCTTAGGCAGCTGATCATTCCCACCTATTTTCTGTCCAGCGCCAGCGGTTATGTTAATCAGACCTACCTGAAGGAAGAGCTGCCCTGGCGCGCCCTGGGTGAAGACGCCAAAGTCGATCGGCCCCGTCACAACGGCAAGCCCAACCTGCTGGTGCTGATGGTAGGGGAAACCGCCAGGGGGATGAACTTCGAGCTCAACGGCTATCCGCGTGACACCAATGCCTTTACCCGCGATCAGGGCGTGGTGTCATTCCAGTCGGTCAGCTCCTGCGGCACCGCCACCGCGGTGTCGGTGCCCTGCATGTTCTCGCGCCAGTCCAAGTCGGACTATGACGCCGAACGCAGCGAGCGCCAGGACAACCTGGTGGACGTACTGGACCACGCCGGGCTCGACATTACCTGGTTCGAGAACGACGGCGGCTGCAAGGGAGTCTGTGATCGGGTGCCCACCCAGTCGTTTCGTCCCGAAGACGGCGGCCCGCTGTGTGATGGCGACTACTGCCAGGACGGCGTGATGTTGGCGCCACTGCGTCAGGCGCTGGAGCGGCCCGGTCAGCAGGACCGAGTGCTGGTGTTGCACATGGTGGGCAGCCATGGCCCCACCTATTTCAAGCGTTATCCGGCCGAGTTCGCCCACTTCACGCCCGATTGTCAGCGCAGCGACATTCAGAACTGCAGTGCCCGGGAGCTGGTGAACACCTACGACAATACGATTTATTACAGTGATTACATCATCAGCCAGGTGCTTGAGGCGCTGAAGCAGCACCAGGACCAGTGGAATACCGGCCTGGTGTACCTGTCCGATCACGGTGAATCCCTGGGAGAAAACGGGCTCTATCTGCACGGCTTGCCTTATGCGTTGGCACCCGAACAGCAGACTCATGTGCCGCTGTTGATGTGGTTGTCCGCCGGCCTGGGCGATGAAAACGGCCTCGATAACCGCTGCCTGCAACGGCAGGCAAAAGAGGGCCGTTTCTCTCACGATAACCTGTTTGACTCGGTACTGGGGTTGATGGGGGTGAATACCAGCCAATACCAGTCCAAGCTGGATTTGTTGGCGCCTTGCCGGACTGGCTGAGGTGAAGTCGGGTTTTGACCTTTTTTTCACCCCAGTGTCCTTAGCATGGGCGCTTTAACCTGACTGGCACGGTGAGCATGACAATACTCAAACAACGGTTGGGCCCGCTGTGGCCCTTTTTCTGTTTTCTGGTGCTGAACCTGGCACTGCTTAGTTTCAGCCGGTTGGGGCTGGCGCTGTGGCAGGGCGACAGGGTGACCAGTGCCGATGGCTGGGGCCCTGTGCTGCTGCAGGGGCTGCGGGTGGATGTGTCGACCCTGTGCTGGCTGTTCGGTGTGCCGGCGGTATTCACCCTGCTGCTGGCCGGTAAACACGGCCCGGGCCGGGCCTGGATGTGGCTGATGCGCTTGTGGCTGACCGCAGGCACCGGCCTGTTGCTGTTGCTGGAGCTGGCCACGCCGGCCTTTATCAACACCTATGATCTGCGCCCCAACCGGTTGTTTATCGAATATCTCATTTACCCGAAAGAAGTGTTCGGCATGCTGTTGCAGGGCCACTTGCTGGCACTGGTGCTGGTGAGCGTGTTGGTGCCGGTGGCCCTGTGGGCTTGCTGGCGCTGGTCGGGCCGGTTGTGCCGTGACTTAACCATGCCGGCCTGGTACTGGCGGCCGGTGCTGGCGCTGCTGATCCTGGCGCTGGGTCTGCTGGGCGGCCGCTCCACCCTGGGGCACCGTGGGCTGAACCCGGCACTGGTGGCCTTTTCCACCGATCCCCTGGTCAATGGACTGGTGCTCAATTCCGCCTACTCGGTGGGCTTTGCAGCGAAACAACTGGGCAAGGAGGAAAGCGCCGCTTCCCTGTATGGCCGCATGGAGCAGCAGCAGTTGCTGGATACCCTGCGCCAGGCTCAGGGACGCCCCGAGCATGAGTACCTGTCGTCGGAGCTGCCGACCCTCACCCGCAACACCGCCAGTTACCAGGGTAAGCCGAAAAACCTGGTGATCATTCTGGAAGAAAGCCTGGGCGCCCAGTTTGTCGGCACTCTTGGGGGGCGGCCGCTGACCCCGGAATTTGACCGGTTGGCACAGCAGGGCTGGCTGTTTGAGCAGCTGTATGCCACCGGTACCCGCTCGGTACGGGGGATTGAGGCGGTGATCACCGGCTTTACGCCCACGCCGTCCCGGGCCGTGGTCAAGCTCGACAAGAGCCAGACCGGTTTTTTCACCCTAGCACAACTGCTGCGCGAGCGGGGCTATCACACCCAGTTCATCTATGGCGGTGAAAGTCATTTCGACAACATGGCCAGTTTCTTTTTGGGTAATGGCTTTGAGCATATCGTCGATCAGCGGGATTTCGAGTCGCCGGTGTTCGAGGGCTCCTGGGGAGTCAGCGACGAGGATCTGTTCGTACGCGCCGACCAGGAGTTTGAGCAACTGCACCAGGACGGCAAGCCCTTCTTCAGCCTGGTGTTCAGCTCCAGTAATCACGATCCCTTTGAGTTTCCCGATGATCGTATCGAGCTGTATGAACAACCAAAGCAGACCCGCAATAATGCCGCCAAATATGCCGATTACGCCTTGGGCCGCTTCTTCGAGCTGGCGCAAAAGTCGGACTACTGGCAGGACACCCTGTTTCTGGTGGTGGCGGATCATGACTCGCGCACCTATGGCCCCGAGCTGGTGCCGGTGCCACACTTTCGTGTTCCGGCCCTGCTGCTGGGCGAAGGCATTGCTCCCCGGCGCGACGGCCGCCTGGTGAGCCAGATTGATTTGCCGCCGACCCTGCTGTCGCTGGCCGGTATCGACAGCGATAACCCCATGCTGGGGCGGGATCTGACTCGCTATTCCCCCAACCGGGCCCTGATGCAGTTCGATCAGAATTTCGCCTTACTGAAAGGAAGCGACATGGTGGTCTTACAACCGGAGCAGGACGCCCTCGGTTTTCAATATGACGCCGGACAGCAGGCGCTCACCACGGCGCCGGTGGATGCCGGTCTGGCCCAACAGGCTCAGGCTTATGCCTTGTGGGGCAGCCTGGCCTATCAACAGGGGCTGTACCGGCTGCCGGACGAGAGCGCGAACGTGGCCCTGAATAAGGAGCTGTCTGATGAAACCCGGTGATACTGGCATAGTGCGCGTGGTGCGCGCCTTTGGTTACTCCCGCCAGGGGCTGGCCAGCGCCTGGCGGGGTGAGGCCGCCTTTCGGCAGGAATGCTGGCTGGCACTGGTGCTGGTACCGGTGGCGCTGATCTGGAACCCGGGGCTGGTCCCGACCCTGCTGCTGATTGCCAGCCTGCTGCTGGTGCTGATCGTGGAGCTGCTCAACTCGGCCATCGAAGCGGTGGTGGATCGTATTGGCCATGAGTACCATGAACTGGCCGGTCGCGCCAAGGACATCGGCTCGGCGGCGGTGCTGGTAACCCTGGCACTGGCGGCCTTGGTGTGGCTGGGCGTTTTTCTGGGGCAGTAGGCAAGCGGCCCGGCTGTCAGTTTTATCGTCATACAGGCCTGGTGCAGCCGAGGCGGGGGTTCGCTAACGCCCCGGCTTGCGCTAAACTCAGCGGCTGAACCCACACTTGGACATACAATAATGGTCACACTGCACACCACCTACGGCGACATCACCCTGAACCTCTTTGCCGACAAGGCCCCGGACACCGTGGCCAACTTTCTGCAATACTGCCTCGACGGCCACTACGACAACACCCTGTTCCACCGGGTGATTGACGGCTTCATGATCCAGGGCGGCGGTTACGGCCCCGGTTTCGAAGAAAAGGAAACCCGCGCCGCCATCAAGAACGAAGCCGATAACGGCCTCGGCAACAAGGTGGGCACCATCGCCATGGCCCGCACCATGGAGCCCCATTCCGCCACCGCCCAGTTCTTTATCAACGTCAACGACAACGACTTCCTCAACTTCAAGTCGGCCACCACCCAGGGCTACGGCTACTGCGTGTTCGGCGAAGTGAGCGAAGGCATGGACGTGGTCAACAAGATCAAGGGCGTGGCCACCGGCACCCGCGGCTACATGCACCAGGATGTACCGGTGGACGACGTGCTGATCACCGGCGTGACCGTCAGCGAATAAGGCCGCTCGGCGATGGCCTTGCAATGCCCGCCCCGGCGGGCATTGTTGTGTTTGGAACCGGATGTTACCCGATGCCCCATACCCTGTTTATTGCCGATCTGCACCTGAGTGCCGGCCGGCCCGACATCACCGCCGCCTTCCTGCGCTTTATGGCGGAGGAGGCGGTGCATGCCGAGGCGCTCTATGTGCTGGGCGATCTGTTTGAATTCTGGATTGGCGACGACGAGCCGAGTCCGCTCCACCGGCAGGTGGCGGCGGCTTTCCGTGCCTGCAGCGAGCGGGGCACGCCCGTCTACTTTATCCACGGCAACCGGGACTTTATGGTGGGCCGCCGCTTTGCCGCCGAGGCGGGCATGACGCTGCTGCCCGAGCGCCGGGTGATCGACCTGTACGGCGAACCCACCCTTATCATGCACGGCGACACCTTGTGCACCGACGACGCCGGTTACCAGCGCTATCGCCGCATTACCCGCTGGCGCTGGCTGCAGTGGCTGTTCCTGCGCCTGCCGCTGCGCCGCCGTATCGCCATCGCCGAGGGCATCCGCGGCAGGAGCGCCCAGTCCAAGCAGGACAAGATGATGCAGGTGATGGACGTGAACCAGGCCGAGGTGGAGCGGCAGATGAACGCGGCGGGCGTACGGCGGCTGATCCACGGCCATACCCACAGGCCCGCCATCCACGACTTTACCCTGGCGGGCCGGCCCGCCCGCCGCATCGTGCTCGGCGACTGGTACACCCAGGGCAGCGTGCTGGCGGTCGGCCCCCGGGGAATGGAATTGCAGAGCAGGGCCTTCGAGGATCAATCATGAAACCAGGCAAGACGGGATTGTCCCGCATCATCTCCGCCGGCGGCTATTCGCTGCAGGGCCTGAAGAGCGCCTACCGGAACGAGGCGGCCTTTCGCCAGGAATGCTGGCTGGTGGCGGTATTGCTGCCCCTGGCTGTCTGGTGGGAGGTAGGGCTGGTGGCCAGGGTACTGCTTGTCGGCAGCCTGGTGCTGGTGCTGGTGGTCGAACTGCTCAACTCGGCGGTGGAAGCGGTGGTGGATCGCATCGGCCCCGAGCACCACGAACTGGCCGGCCGCGCCAAGGACATGGGCTCGGCCGCCGTGCTGCTGACCCTGCTGCTGGCGGCCCTGACCTGGATACTGGTATTGCTCGACTACCTCGCCTGAAGCCACTTTTTTGGGGAGGCCGTTCAAGCAAATAAAACGGTCGGCCCCAATAATTCAATACGCAGTTTGCAGTAATTTGCTATTCGGAACCGCTATTTATTGTTTTTACTATTTTCCAGGCTTGCAATAAAATTGGGCGGCTTGCTGGTAATGCTCCTATCAAAATTATTAATGCGTTCATTTTTTAAACAAAAGAGACGGTGATAATGAGAAAAACAACATTAGTGTGTGCCACCCTGCTCTCCGCCACCCTGATCAGCGGTTGTGCAACAGAGTCTTCCCGCTCGCTGGCGGTAGAAAAAGTCAATTCATATGGCAGTCAGTACCAGGGGGTTCGCAGTCCCATTTCCGTTGGTAAATTTGAAAACCGCTCCAGTTTCCAGCGCGGTATTTTTTCGGACGGAGTTGATCGGCTGGGCAATCAGGCAACCACCATATTGGTCACACATTTGCAGCAGAGCAACCGTTTCAATGTGCTGGACAGGACCAATATGCAGGAGATAAAAGCCGAGGCCGGCATTAAAGGAGAGGCGCAGGCGTTAAAGGGGGCTGATTATGTCGTTACTGGGGATGTCACCGAGTTTGGCCGCAAGGCGGTCGGTGATCATCAGCTGTTCGGTATCTTGGGACGGGGCAAATCACAGATTGCCTATGCCAAGGTCAACCTGAACGTGGTGAATGTGCAGACCTCGGAGGTGGTTTTTTCTTCCCAGGGGGCTGGCGAGTACAGCCTGTCCAACCGCGAGGTCATCGGCTTTGGCGGTACCGCCGGCTATGACTCAACCCTGAACGGCAAGGTACTGGATCTGGCCATTCGTGAAGCGGTGAATAATTTGGTGGCCGGTATCGATCAGGGTGCCTGGAACCCCGTGCGCTAACCAGCAGGAAGATAAAATGCACAATAAACGCTATACCTTTTCGTTGTTCACGGCAGCAGTTTTGCTTGCCGGCTGTTCCGGGCCGACTACGTTGTATCAGTGGGATGCTTATCAGCCGTCGGTTTATCAATATTACCAAGTGGATAACAACAACTTGGATGAGCAGGCCGCCCAACTGGAAGAGAGCATTGAAAAAGCGCGGGCGGCTGATCGCCGGGTAGCACCCGGTTTGCATGCCCACCTGGGATTGCTTTATGCCCATAGTGGGAGAGAGCAGCAGGCACTAGAGCAGTTTGCGACAGAGAAACGTTTGTTTCCCGAGTCGGCGGTGTTTATGGATTTTTTACTTAAACAGAATAAGGACACCCTGCAATGAAACGGACACTGTATCCACTCCTGTTGCTTGTTGCAGTGACACTGGTGGGCTGTGCTACGCCTGAGGCCTACGACTATAGCGCCTTCAAGGAGTCCAAACCCAAGTCCATATTGGTGTTGCCGCCGACAAACCAGTCGCCTGACGTCAAGGCCAGCTACAGCATGCTATCCCAGGTAACCTATCCATTGGCGGAATCCGGCTATTACGTTTTCCCTGTCGCGGTGGTGGATGAAACCTTCCGGCAGAACGGCCTGACCGATCCGGAAGACATCCATAACGTTCCCCTGGACAAACTGCATCAGATTTTTGGTGCCGATGCCGTGCTGTATATCGATGTCGAGGATTACGGCACCAGTTATATGATCATCAGCAGCGACACCCGGGTTACAGCCAGTGCCCGCCTGGTCGACCTTAGAACGGGGCGGCAACTCTGGTCCGGCAAGGCGACCGCTTCCAGCAGCGAGCAGAACTCCAACTCAGGTGGCCTGATCGGAATGATGGTGCAGGCGGTGATCGAGCAGATTGCTAATACCCTGACCGACAAAGGACACCAGATCTCCGGTATCACCAGCGCCCGCCTGCTGTCGGCGGGAGTGCCCAACGGCATTCTCTACGGACCCCGCTCTCCGCATTTTGCCCAGTAAATCAGTGGAATGTCACGGCCGTACCCAACATCGGGTACGGTCGGTTATTTCCAGGTAGCCCTTTTCCTTCAACGCTGTTGTTTAACCGTGGTCATCTTCGCGAAGGCGGAGATCCATGACAGTTTGTGCTGGACTCCCGCCTTCGCGGGAGTGACAGGGAGTGGTAGGCACGGCTTCAGCCGTGTGGCGGGCGCTTGTTAAGCAGGCCGAAGGCAACACCTTCGGCCATTCTTCCTAGCTCACTTCTGCCGGCTGTGCTTGCCGATACCGTAATCCTTGAGCTTGTTGGCGATGGCGGTGTGGGAGATATTGAGCCGCCTGGCCAACTGGCGGGTGGAGGGGTATTCCGGGTAGAGCCGTTCCAGAAGTATCCGCTCGAAACCTTTCACCGCCTCTTCCAGCGAGCCTTCGCACAGGGCGTCCAGCCCCTGCAGGCCGTTCTGCTCCGGCAACGACAGCTGGGCCAGATCCAGTTCGTCCCCCTCCAGCAGGCTGATGGCCCGGTACAGGCTGTGCCTGAGCTGGCGCACGTTGCCCGGCCAGGCGTAATGCTGCAGATAGTCGGCCAGGGCGGGGGACGTGACTCGTATCCACATCT
>NZ_NMUO01000036.1 GCF_002237365.1 Zobellella denitrificans | reverse complement strand
GGGAAGGGGAAGCAGACGGGGCGAGGAGCCCGGGGGCCGACAGGCAGCGGCGGCACTGCCGTGCCGCCGGATTGGGGATCAGAGCAGTTCCACTTCGTCCGCCTGTGGCCCTTTCTTGCCCTGGGTGACCACAAAGCTGACCGGCTGGCCTTCCTTGAGGGTCTTGAAACCATCACCCCGTATGGAGGAAAAGTGAACGAACAGATCCGCGCCGGAGGCCCGGGAGATGAATCCAAACCCTTTTTCCTCGTTGAACCATTTTACGGTCCCTGTTTCTTTCGTACTCATAGTGTATTTCCGCTCTAGCCTGACAGGGTGGCGATAAAAGCACCGCCACTGCATTGATAGTAGCAGGTGCCGTCGAAGCGGGTTCCTCCGGTCGCGAATTTTCTGCCGATCCACCGTCCGGAAAGGGGGTGCTGGGGATTTTATGGGGGTCATATGCTCCCTGTTTGGATCGTTGATCAATGTTAAAATGAATGCTGTTCAAATTAATTTAACAGAGATAAGGTTGCAATTAATCAGTGATTTGCTAGTTTAGTAATGCATTTTTACTTTGCCCACTAACTAAAACTGATTAGACCTATAAATTATGGATATGGACACGGATACCACACTAGAACTGCAGTTGCTGCTGCGTCATCCCAGGTCGACCGACGGCCACGAGGTGAACCGCCTGATCGCCCGTTGCAAGCCGCTCGACACCAACTCCACCTACTGCAACCTGCTGCAGTGCCTGCATTTTGCCGAGACCTGCATGCTGGCCGAAGACGAGGAAGACGGCTCCCTGCTGGGGTTTATCTCTGCCTACCGTAAACCGACCGATCCAAGCACCCTCTTTGTTTGGCAGGTAGCCATAGATAAACGCGCCCGCGGCGAAGGCCTGGCCCGCACCCTGCTCGACACCATACTGGGCTCGCCGGCCTGCGAGGGCGTCACCCATGTCGAGACCACCATCACCGCCGACAACACCGCCTCCTGGGCGCTGTTCGACAGCCTGGCCCGTGACCAGGGCAAGGGACAGGGCGTGCGCCATGTGCTGTTCGATCGGGAACGGCACTTCGACGGCGCCAGCAAGAGCGAGATCCTCTATCGCATCCCCCTCGCCTGAGCCCCGGGGCCCGTTCGCGTTATTTTCGATGTTTAGATTTGAACTCAAGACTTTAAGGAGTCGAGATGAGTATTTTTGATGTAATGGAATCCAGTGTACAAACTTACGCCCGCTCTTTTCCGGTGGTGTTCAACCAGGCCCGCGGGGTATGGCTGCACGACACCAAGGGCAAGCGCTACCTGGACTTCCTCGCCGGCGCCGGCACCCTCAACTACGGGCACAACCATCCGGTGCTGAAAGAGGCCCTGATTGAGTATATCCAGGCCGACGGCATCGCCCACGGCCTGGATATGCACACCTCGGCCAAGGCGGCCTTCCTGACCGCGCTGCAGGACATCGTCCTCAAGCCCCGCGGCCTGGATCACGTGGCCCAGTTTACCGGCCCTACCGGCACCAACGCGGTGGAAGCGGCGATGAAGCTGGCGCGCAAGGTCACCGGCCGGGAAAACATCGTGGCCTTTACCAACGGTTTCCACGGCGTCAGCCTGGGCGCCCTGGCCGCCACCGGCAACCAGCACCATCGCGGCGGCGCCGGCACCGTGCTGGCCAACATCACCCGTCTGCCCTACGACGGCTACCCGGGCGCCGGTGACGACAGCCTGCTGCTGTTCGAAACCATGCTCAACGACAACTCCAGCGGCCTGGACAAGCCCGCCGCCGTGCTGTTCGAGGTGGTGCAGGGCGAGGGCGGGCTCAATGCCGCCTCGGTGACCTGGCTCAAGCGACTCGAAGCCATCTGCCGCCGGCACGAGATCCTGCTGATCGCCGACGACATCCAGGCCGGCTGCGGCCGTACCGGCACCTTCTTCAGCTTCGAGCCGGCGGGCATCAAGCCGGACATCATCACCCTGTCCAAGTCCCTGAGCGGCATGGGCCTGCCCTTTGCCCTGGTGCTGATGCGCCCCGACCTGGATCAGTGGGAGCCCGGCGAGCACAACGGCACCTTCCGCGGCAACAACCATGCCTTCATCACCGCCCGCAAGGCGCTGGAAACCTTCTGGCGGGACGACCAGTTCGCCGCCGGGGTGCGCGCCAAGGGCGAATTGCTCAGCCGTCGCCTGCAGGCCATGGTCGACAAGCACCCGCAGCTGTTCGACAAGGTCAAGGGCCGGGGCATGATGCAGGGCATCGCCTGCGTGAGCGGCGACATCGCCGATGTGATCACCAGCAAGGCCTTCGAGCGCGGCCTTATCATCGAAACCGCCGGCCCCGACGACGAAGTGGTCAAGTGCCTGTGCCCGCTCGTCATCAGCGAGGCCGAGCTGAACCAGGGCCTGGACTGGCTGGAAGCGGCTGTCGACGAAACCGCCGGCGAGCGGCTGAGCAAGGCCTCCTGAGCGCAGCCCCGGCGGCGGCCGTCGCCGGGGGCTCCACCCCTTTATGTTATGCATTGCACGCGCCCGCGCACAGGGTGCCGGGTGAGCTTTACCTTGCCGCCACGGGCGGGAAGAGCAACAGAATTGAAAATTGAAGGAAATACCATGATCGTACGTACTCTCGCCGAATGTGAACAAACCGAACGTCGGGTCAAGTCCGAAACCGGCACCTGGGAAAGCACCCGTATGCTGCTGAAAAGCGACAACATGGGTTTTTCGTTCCATATCACCACCATCTATGCCAATACCGAGACCCATATCCACTACCAGAACCACCTGGAGTCGGTGTACTGCATGAGCGGTAACGGCGAAATCCAGACCCTGGCCGACGGCAAGGTCTATCCCATCACACCCGGCACCCTTTACATCCTGGACCAGCACGACGAGCACCTGCTGCGCGGCGGCAGCGAGGACATGAAACTGGCCTGCGTGTTCAACCCGCCGCTCACCGGCAAGGAAGTGCACGATGCCGACGGCGTCTATCCGCTGGAAACGGAAGAGGCGGAAGGCTGAGTTAAATTAGCTGCGCAAAGCAACGGCGGGGATTGCCGTAGCCGACCGTCAAATGTCAGGGATGACATTTGCCGAGCGTCCCATGGATGGGCTTGAAGCGTGTCGGCGGAGTGCAACCCCGGCGGTGCTTTGCAAATGCGCTATATTTCGCACCTTTTCACTGGGCAGGGTTGTAAAATCCAGGCCCATTGAAAATGTGCGCTCAAAAATATCCAACATTCACATCAGGGAACGGGAGAACCACAGAGTGTCACATACAGTAGAAAAAATCGGCGGAACCTCCATGAGCCAGTACCGGGCGGTACGGGACAACATAGTGCTGCACAACCGCAAGGCGGGCGACTATTACCGGCGCATGCTGGTGGTGTCGGCCTTCGGCGGCATCACCGACGGCCTGCTGGAATGCAAGCGCACCGGCGCGCCGGGGGTGTACGCCACCTATGCGGACGCCGAGGACGACGGTGCCTGGGAGCAGGCGCTCGACAACGTCAGCCAGCGCATGGCCCAGATCAATGAAGAGATGTTCGGCACCACCCCCGAGCGGCTGCTGGCGGATTCCTTCCTGCAGGAGCGCATCAGCGGCATCCGCGACTGCCTGCACCACCTGCGCCAGGTCTGTGCCTTCGGCCAGTTCCAGCTGGACGAACAGCTGCAGACCATCCGCGAGCTGCTGGCCGCCATGGGCGAGGCCCACAGTGCCCACAACATGGTGCTCTACCTGCGCCAGAGCGGGGTCAACGCCGTGCTGATGGATCTGACCGGCTGGCGCGACGACGAGGCCCTGACCCTGGACGACGCCCTGACCCGGGCCCTGGCGCGGGTGGACTTGTCCAGCCAGTTGCCGGTGGTGACCGGCTATGCCCATTGCCGGGAGGGACTGATGAGCAGCTTCGACCGGGGCTACAGCGAAATGACCTTCAGCCGGCTGGCGGTGCTGAGCGGGGCGCGCGAGGCCATCATCCACAAGGAATACCACCTGAGCAGCGCCGATCCGCGCCTGGCGGGGGAGGACAACGTCATTCCCATCGGCCGCACCAATTACGACGTGACCGACCAGCTCTCCAACCTGGGGATGGAGGCGATCCACCCCCAGGCCGCCAAGGGCCTGCGTCAGCAGGGCATACCGCTGCGGGTGCGCAACACCTTCGAGCCGGATCACGAAGGGACCCTGATCACCACCGACTACCGCAGTCCCTCGCCCTGCGTGGAGATGGTGGCGGGCCGGCGCAACCTGTTTGCGGTGGAGCTGTTCGATCAGGACATGGTGGGCCGGGTGTCCCACTACGCCGAGGGCTTTACCGACGAGCTGGACAAGATGCAGCTCAACCTGGTGGCCAAGGACATGAACGCCAACACCCTGACCTATTACCTGGCCGGCAACCGCAAGCAGGTGCAACGCCTGGTGGGGGCGCTGCAGCGCCGCTTCGCCAACGCCGAGGTCAACACCCACAAGGTGTCGCTGGTGTCGGCGGTGGGCAGCGACATGAACATCCCCGGCCTGCTGGCCCGCTCGGTGGGCGCGCTCAACCAGGCCCGGGTGCCGGTACGGGCCGTGCACCAGTCGCTGCGGGCGGTGGAAATGCAGTTTATCGTGGACGACGAGCACTACGAGCAGGCGGTGGTGTCCCTGCACGACGAACTGGTGCATACCCACGCCGACACCGTGGCCCTGGCGGTGGCCTGATCCTGCGTTAGGGGTGAGGCGTGAGGGGTGAGGCGTGGGGGGACGCCGAACTCTGGAGCGCAGGCGGCCCGCCTGCCTTCCCGCGCAGCGGGAACCTTCGACCTAAAAATGACGCTGTAGGGCAGGAATCATTGCCTTTGCCCAGAGGTGCAGCTTTTATGCGGGTGGACTGCACATTTCGCCGGCTAAAGCGGCGTCTACCACGCCTCCCCCCTCACCCCTCATCCGCCTTCCCTGTACCGCCGGTTTTTGGCACACTTGCCCCTTGTTTCCTTATTTATCCGGACTTCTTAAATGGCAAAGCGAGCCTGCGCCCTGCATATCCTGGTCAAAACCGAGGCCGAGTGCCTGGCGCTCAAGCAACAACTGGACAAGGGTGCCGACTTCGGCAAGCTGGCCAAGCAGCATTCCATCTGCCCGTCCGGCAAGCGCGGCGGCGATCTGGGCGAATTCAGCAAGGGCGACATGGTCGGCCCCTTCGACAAGGCGGTGTTTACCGGCCCCGAACTCAAGGTACAGGGGCCGGTCAAGACCCGCTTCGGCTATCATCTGATCAAGGTGCTCTACCGCAACTGACCGCCCGCCTTTCCCCAACGGACATCGCACATGTACCTTGAACACATCCAGATCCGCAACTTCATGGGCATCAACCAGCTGTCGCTGCACCTGGATCAGAGCACGGCCCTGATGGGGGAGAACGCCTGGGGCAAGACCAGCCTGTTCCGGGCCCTGTGGCGGCTGCTGGGGCAGGGGGCCTGCTGCTACCAGTTCGTGGAAGATGACTTCTACCGCACCGAGCAAAACACCACCGCCGACGAGTTGCAGATAGTGCTCAGCTACCGCGAGCACCGGCCCGGCATCAGCGAGCACTCCGCCCGGCTGGCCCGGCTGGAGTCGGTGTGGGTCAGGCACAAGGACAACTACCACCGGGTGCACTATCGCGCCCGGGCCTGGCGCACCGGCCAGGGCGTGGTGAGCGAGCACGACTTCGTCGATGCCGCCGGCAACCCCATCGTGCTGGACAACGCCGCCCAACTGGTCCATCAGCTGATCGAGATGAACCCGGTGTTCCGCCTGCGCGACTCCCGCGGCGCGCCGGAAAACCTGCCCATCGTCAGCCTGAACGGCGACTACGAACAGCTGCTGACCCGCCTGAGCGAGCAACTGGCGGAAGAAGACGAGCTGAGCCAGCGGGACATCAAGGCCGGCCTGGACGCGGTGCGCCAGCTGTTCGAGCACTATTTCACCCCCCAGGGGGCCACCAGCCGGGCGCCCCGCCGGGCCAAGGACATCGCCGTGCACCCGGTGACCCTCAGCCAGTTGGGCAAGCTCAACGACTGGCAGCCCACGGGGGAGGAGAGCGGCCTGTCGCTGGCGCTCTCGGCCGTGGCCCGCACCGTCCTGCAGGCCCGGGGTGGCCGTCCCATAGAGACGGGCGCCCGGCCGCTGCTGCTGATAGAAGATCCCGAGAGCCGGCTGCACCCCACCACCCTGGCGGTGACCTGGGGCATCCTCGAGCGCTTTCCCGGCCAGAAGCTGGTGACCACCAATTCCGGCGATCTGCTCTCTGCCTTTCCGCTCAACCACCTGCGCCGGCTGGTGCGGGTCGAGCACGAAACCCTGAGCTTCCATATCGGCAACGAGAAATACAGCGGGGAGGACATGCGCCGCATCGCCTTCCACGTGCGCATCAACAGGCCCATGTCGCTGTTCGCCCGCTACTGGCTGCTGGTGGAAGGAGAAACCGAGATCTGGCTGCTGGCGGAGCTGGCGCGGATCTGCGGCTATGTGCTGCCCGCCGAGGGCATCCGTATCATCGAGTTCGCCCAGTGCGGCCACAGCCCGCTGATCAAGGTGGCGCGGGATTTCGGCATCGGCTGGCACCTGCTGACCGACGGCGACGAAGCCGGCCAGAAATACGCCCAGGGCGTGCGCAGCATGCTGCGCGGCGAGCGGGAGACGGATCACCTGACGGTGCTGCCCCGCTCCGACATCGAGCATTACCTGTTCTACAACGGCCTGGAGCCGGTGTTCCGGCAAGAGGCGCAAATCCACGACAAGCACACCCCGGCCTCGCGCATCATAGAGCGGGCCCTGAGCCGGCGCAGCAAGCCGGGCATGGCGCTGGCGGTGGTGGAGGCCATTGAATTGCAGGGCCCGCAGCTGGTGCCGGTGGAGCTGCGGCGCATGTTCGCCCGCATAGTCGCGATCGCCCGCCGACAAGGGTAGAATGGCCCGGTTTTAACAGAGGGAGAGACACTGATGACAGAACTGCTGCCGGCGCGGTTGTATGCGCCCCTGGCACTCACCGCCGTCGCGGCCCTGGGCCTGCTGATCTGGGTATTGCGCAACGGAGACCTGTGTCCGGGTCAGCGGCGGCGGATCAGCGACGGCCTGATGTCGGCCTGGGCGGTGTTCGGCCTGGCGCTGATGCTGGGGGTGGAGGCCGGCGCGCCCCGGCCCCTGCTGTGGCTGGGCGGCCTGGCCCTGGCGGCGGGGCTGGGCAGCGTGCTGTATCAGGCCCGGCTCCAGGGCAAGCGCAGCCTGGGCTTGAGCTGGCACTATCCCGCCCTGGGCCTGGCGGTGCTCTACGGTCTCTGGCTGGGCTGGCTGATGGGACCGGGCTGGGCGCTGCTGGCGGCGGGCTGCGGCGGTTGTGTGTTCGCCCATCTCATCATGGTGCGCGCCAAACACCGGTTGCAGGCCTTCAATACCCTGCTGCCCCTGGCCGGCTCCCTGTTCGGCGTCTGCTGGCTGCTGGCCCTGCTGGTGCGCTCCCTGGGGCTCGGCGAGGCGCAGTTGCAGGGGCTGGTCATGCCCTTCGTGCAGGTCAGCGCGGCCGTGCTGATCGGGGCCCTGGTATGGTTCGCCCCGCTGCTGCGCAAGGAGCAGACAAAACCGCCGGTGATCGCGGTTGCCGCCCTGTTAATGATAGGGGCGCTGACCCTTGGCCAGGGCATTATCTGGCATACTGCCGGTAACATTGGTTAAACATAAAAATTTGCGCTAAGTCACAAGTTTTTCTCGTTGTACTTGCCATTTAGCCCCACCTAGAATGCGCGCCTCGAAATCCGGAGGCGCCATGCACTTAATTCCCCTGTACACCCACTTGATCCTGCTGACCCTGGGCAACGCCTTTCTGGTGACCCTGGTCGCCGTGTACCTGAATGGCCTGGGGGCGCCGGCGGCGCAGATCGGCCTGGTGGGCTCCGCCTTCTACCTGGGCATGCTGGGCGCCAGCTTCTTCGCCGACCGGTTGATCCAGCGCCTGGGCCACGTGCGCGCCCTGGTGCTGTGCTGCGTGACCCTGGCCCTGGCGGCGGTGGCCCTCACCTGGACCAGCCTGCTGCCCCTGTGGCTGGCGCTGCGCATGGTGGCGGGCATGGCGGCGGCGGTGAGCTTTGTGGCGGTGGAAAGCTGGGTGCTGGGGGTGGCGCCACTGCATCGCCGCTCCAGCGCCATGGCCCGCTATATGCTTGTCTATTACTTCAGCTACGGCATCAGCCAGCTGTTTATCGACTGGATCCCGGCCGGGCATAATGCCGCCTTCTGGCTGGCCACCGGCCTGTGCGCCCTGGCGATGCTGCCGCTGCTGTGGGCCAAAAAGCCCGATCTGAGTGCCGAGGCCGGAGCCAACGCCAACAGCGGCAAGCCGCCCCGGGCCGACCGGGCCCTGGGCCTGGCCGGCTGCCTGGTGGCCGGCATGCTGCTCGGCGCCCTCTATGCACTGATGCCCATCCAGTTGCAGCAACTGGCCCGGGGCGATGAAATCGGCCTCTACATGGCCTGGCTCATCCTCTGCGGCATGGCCTTCCAGCTGCCCAACGGCAGCCTGGCCGACCGCCTGGGCAAGCGCACCATGATGGCGGTGCAGACCCTGATGATAGGGGCGGCCTGCCTGCTGCTGTGGGAATCCGGCGGCGACGGCATGCTGATCCTGGCCTTTGCGCTGCTGGGCGCGGGGGTGTTCACCCTCTATCCCACCACCATGTCCTACGCCTGCGGCAAGATGCACGGCCGGGCCCTGGTGAAGATGACCCAAAAGCTGATGTTCGCCTACAGCATAGGCTCACTCACCGGGCCCATGATGGCGGGCATGATGCTGGAGAAATTCCAGTCCGGCCTCTTCCTCTTTATTATCCTGCTGGTGGCGGGCTGGGCCCTGTGGCTGCTGTTGGTGCGCCTGGTGCTGGACAAGCCCCTGGGCGACACCGCCTGAGCAAGGAGGGGCCAGCAGTGGCCCCTTTTCGTTCAACCCGCCTGGCGGATCGGCTATAGTTGCCCCTCGATTCAAGCAACACAGGTATGCCGATGCGTTATATATCCACCCCGTCCCTGCGGTTTTTGACCCTCTTGCTGTTCCTCGCCCTGCCGACCGCCCAGGCCGGTCAGTCCGTCAACCTGGAAACCACCATGAAAAACATGGGGCTGGCCTACAAACAGGCCCACCGCGCCGAAGACAGCGACAGCCTGCTGCGCCACCTGGACGAGCTGGCCGTGCTGACCGACGCCGCCAGGCAGGCGAGCTTTCCGGAAGACAAGGCCGAGCTGTTCCGCCAGGGGCTGGACGAGGTGCGGGCCGCCATCGACGAGGCGCAAGCCGCCGTCCGGGCCGACGACCAGGCCCTGGCCCGGCAGCACCTGGCGCGGATAGACGACTTGCGCAAGCAATACCACAGGGAGCGCCGGGTCAGCTGGTGGCGCATCCTGTTCGGCTGATGTTGTCCGCCGCCCGCCAGGGGGCCGTGCTTAGTGGCGAAGGCGGGGCGCCTCCGCCACTTTCTGACGCCTTTGCGGGCGCGCTTTTTCCTTATTTATCATAAAGGGCTACACTGCCGGCGGGTGCCGGCACCGTTGGCGAATGAAACCAGCCGCGGATAGCGCTGGTCTATACTGTCAGCAACCCAAAACAATAATAAGCATCCTTACCATTCAGCAGGGGGAAACCGATGAAACTGAAAACACTATCCATTATCACGGTGGCCGGGGTACTCAGCCTGGCGGGCTGTGCCAACCCCGATGTGTATTCCGGCGACGTATACAGCGGCAGAACGGCCAAGCAGGCCCAGACCGTCACCTACGGCACCATAGTGTCGACCCGTCCGGTCACCATCCAGGCCGGTGAAGAAAACCCCAACCTGATCGGCACCGTCGGCGGCGGTGTGGTGGGCGGCATGCTGGGCAGCCAGGTGGGTGGCGGCTCCGGTCGCTCCCTGGCCACGGCGGCGGGCGCCATTGCCGGCGCCATGGTCGGCTCGCGGGCCGAGGACAAAATCAACCAGGTCAATGCGGTAGAGCTGGAGATCCGTACCGACAGCGGCGAGCACCTGGTGGTGGTGCAAAAGGCCGATCGTACCTGGCAACCGGGCCAGCGGGTGCGGATGATCGGCTCCGGCAGCAACATGAGCGTGGCCCCGCTGTAGGAAAAGGCACAAAAAACAAAAAGGCGCCCCAGGGGCGCCTTTTTTATTAACAGGAAATATTGTTATTTCTTAGTGATTTACAGTCCTGTCTTCCCGGGCTCAGTTAAAATTGTGCCAAGGAAGGTGCAGAAACGGCGATTAAGGCCGCACAGACTGTAAAAATGACGGTTATGACTAACTCTTTCATTTTTTACCTTCCTCAACAGTGGGCTGTAGACACAATATACGGCCATGCTGGTGCCTTTTCAATCGGTATTTTGCAATTTTTTACGGCATTTCGTAGTGATGGGTGTCTAGCGTCTGTTTTTGTCTGTTTATTGCGGTTTGCATCAGCCGGTTAGGGGCGTTTTCGCTTCCTCAAAATAAGGTGTTTTTTATATATATTTCTTTTTAATCATGATGTTAGTGTGTTTTTGTTGGTTGGTGTGACGACAGGGTTTTGAGGTGGCCAATACCCGGATGACAGGGCGAAATCCCAAACTTGAGCCGCTCGGCTGGTCATCTTTTGCTCCCGCGACTAGGCTTGGTGATGATAAAAATACCAACAACGAGCGGGAGAGCACGAAATGAAGCATATGGATATGCTGTGGCCGCTATTCACGCGGCTCTACCACTGCCATACCGGCAACGACGCCTACGATGCCATTTTCGACGAACTGTGCCGGGTGCTGGAGCTGGATGGCATCACCCTGGTGCTGGTCCCTCCGGACGTGAGCTGGCGGCAGCCCCAGCGCTACCGCTGCTTTGACGGCGGTGCCTGCTACCGGCCGCTGAGCGAGCTGCAGCCGCTGCTGTACCAGTGCCATACCCGGCTCACGGCCCGGCACTGGTTCTGCTCCCTCCGGGTGCCCGGGGACCAGTGCTGCGGCGCCCTGGCGGTCACCCTGAAAGGAGGCGTTGGGGAACTGACCGCCCGGCTGCGCTGGCTGGCCCTGCAGTTGAGCCAATGGCAGCTGCACTTCTGGCAACTGAGCCAGTGGCGGGCACACAGCCGCTGCCTGGAGCAATGGGCCAACCTGTCGGATCGGCCGCAACTGATGGTGGCCGACGACGGCACCCTGCTGTTCGCCAACCAGAGCGCCCTGGCCTTGTTGCGCCTGGGCACCAGCATCCGCCAGGATGACGCCGGCCAGTTGCTGCTGCGGGGGCAGGGCACGGCCTTTATCCACTTCGGCCGCATGCTGGCCGGGCGGGGCGAGGGGCAGCAGGTGATCCGGGTGCCCGATACCTTTCAGGTGGTCCACCTGGTGCATTTGCCGGACTGCCGCTACTGGCTGGTGATGATCAAGGATCCCGGCCTGCCGGCCCGGCTGGACATCGAGTGCCTGGCCTGCCTGTTTTCCCTGACCCGTACCGAAAAGGCCCAGTTGCTGCTGCTGGCCTCGGGGTGCTGCGCCAACAAGCGCATCGCCCAAAGACGGCACGTCAGCCCGGAAACCGCCAAAACGGTGCAGCAGTCCATCTACCGCAAAACCGGCTGCCGCAGCCGGGGAGAACTGCTGCTGTTGCTGCAGGCCATGAGCTGACGGCTCCATTCCCGCCCCGCTTTCTGCTAGACTGCGCGCCAGTTTTAACATGAGCGAATGGGGTTGGGTTTGGCGCAGTCGGTTGAACAGTTGCAGGCAAGGCTGAAAGAGTGCCGGGGCGCACAGCGGGGGCGCTTGCGCCGCCGCCTGCAGGGGCTGGAAAAGCTGCCCGAGGCCAAACGACAGAAAATACTGGAGGGCATCGCCCTGGAGATGGCTACCTCCATGGCCGAGCGGGCCCGCAGGCAACAGTTGCTGCAAAGCCCCATCCAGTATCCGCCGCAACTGCCGGTAAGCGACAAGCGCGACACCATCAAGGCCGCCATTCGCGACCACCAGGTGGTGATCATCGCCGGCGAAACCGGCTCGGGCAAGACCACCCAGATCCCCAAGATGTGCCTGGAGCTCGGCCTTGGCATCGAGGGCACCATAGGCCACACCCAGCCCCGGCGGCTGGCGGCCCGCAGCGTGGCGAGCCGCCTGGCGCAGGAGCTGGGCTGCGAGCTGGGCGAGCGGGTCGGCTACAAGGTGCGCTTCAACGACCAGGTGAGCAGCGAAACCCAGGTCAAGCTGATGACCGACGGCATCCTGCTGGCCGAGATCCAGCAGGACCGGATGCTGCGCCAGTACGACACCATCATCATCGACGAGGCCCACGAGCGCAGCCTCAACATCGACTTTATCCTGGGTTACCTGAAGCAGCTGCTGCCCAAAAGACCCGATCTCAAGCTGATCATCACCTCGGCCACCATCGATCCGGAGCGCTTTTCCAACCACTTCGAGGGCGCGCCCATCATTTCGGTGTCCGGCCGCACCTACCCGGTGGAGCTGCGCTACCGCCCGCTGGTGGAGGACGACAGCGAGCGCGACCAGCTGCAGGGCATTTTCGATGCGGTGACCGAGCTGACCCGCGAAGGCCCGGGCGACATCCTCATCTTTATGAACGGCGAGCGGGAGATCCGCGACACCGCCGACGCCCTGAACAAGCTTGAGCTGCGCCACACCGAAATAGTGCCGCTCTACTCGCGCCTGTCCAATGCCGAGCAGAACCGCATTTTCGAGTCCCACACGGGCCGGCGCATCGTACTGGCCACCAACGTGGCGGAAACCTCACTCACCGTGCCCGGCATCCGCTACGTGATCGATCCGGGCACGGCGCGCATCAGCCGCTATTCCCACCGCACCAAGGTGCAGCGCCTGCCCATCGAGCCCGTGTCCCAGGCCAGCGCCAACCAGCGCATGGGCCGCTGCGGCCGGGTGGAGGCGGGCATCTGCATCCGCCTCTACGGCGAGGACGACTTTTTAAACCGGCCCGAGTTTACCGACCCGGAGATCCTGCGCACCAACCTGGCCTCGGTTATTTTGCAGATGCTCTCCCTGGGGCTGGGCGACATTTCCGCCTTCCCCTTTGTGGAGGCGCCGGACAAGAAGAACATCTCCGACGGCATCCGGCTGCTGGAAGAGCTGGGCGCGGTCACCGGCGAGCAGGGCGACCTCAAGCTCACCCCACTGGGCCAGGATCTGGCCCGGCTGCCGGTGGACCCGCGCCTGGGCCGCATGGTGCTGGCGGCGCGGGAGCACGGCTGCGTGACCGAGGTGATGGTGATCACCGCCGCGCTCAGCATCCAGGACCCGCGCGAGCGCCCGCTCGACAAGCAGCAGGCCGCCGCCGAAATGCACCGCCGCTTCGCCGACGGCGATTCCGACTTTGTCGCCTACCTGAACCTGTGGAACTACCTCAAGGAGCAGCAGAAACTGCTGAGCGGCAACCAGTTCCGCAAACAGTGCATCAAGGAATTCTTGAACTACCTGCGGGTGCGCGAGTGGCAGGACATCTACAGCCAGCTGCGGCTGGTGGTGCGCGAGCTGGGCTTTGCGCTGAACAGCGAGCCCGCCGACTACAACAGCCTGCACCGGGCGCTGCTCACCGGCATGCTGAGCCAGGTGGGCATGCGCGACGGCGACAAGAAGGAGATCCTGGGCGCGCGCAACGCCCGCTTTGTGCTGGTGCCCGGCTCGGCCCTGGCCAAGAAGCCGCCGCGCTGGCTGATGGTGGCCGAACTGACCGAAACCCAGCGCCTCTACGGCCGCATCGCTGCCCGCATCGACCAGCAGTGGCTGGAGGAGGCGGGGGCGCATTTGCTCAAGTCCAGCTACAGCGAGCCCTACTGGTCCAAGAAACAGGGCGCGGTGATGGGCTATGTGAGCCAGAGCCTGTTCGGCCTACCGGTGGTGGTGCGCCGGCGGGTGAACTATTCCCATGTAGATCCCAAACTGTGCCGCGAGCTCTTTATCCGCCAGGCGCTGGTGGAGGGGGAACTGGCCACCCGCCATGAGTTCTTCCACCACAACCGGGCCCTGCTGGAGCAGGCCGAGACCCTGGAGCACAAGTCCCGCCGCCGGGATCTGGTGATCGACGACGAGACTCTGTTCCGTTTTTACGACGAGCGGCTGCCGGCGGACATCGTCTCCATCCGCCACTTCGACAAGTGGTGGCAGCAGGCGCGCAAGGACAACCCCGAGCTGCTGCACTTTACCGAAGAGATGCTGCTGAACGAGCGGGCAGGGGCGGTCACCACCCGCGATTACCCGGACGCCTGGCAGCACGACGGCCTGAACCTGGCCCTGGAGTACCAGTTCGAGCCGGGCAAGGACGAAGACGGGGTGACGGTGCGCATTCCGCTGCCGCTGCTCAACCAGGTGGCGGCCGAGCCCTTCGAGTGGCAGGTGCCGGGCCTGCGCCGGGAGCTGCTGATCGCGCTGATCAAGTCCCTGCCCAAGCCGATGCGCAAGCACTTTGTGCCGGCGCCCAACTTCGCCGAGGCATTGCTGGCGGCCATGACTCCCTTCGAGGGCCGGCTGCTCGACCAGATGGAAAAACACCTGCGCCGCATGACCGGGGTGACGGTGCCGCGCGAGGACTGGGACTGGAGCGCGCTGCCGCCCCACCTTATCATGCGCTTTGCGGTACTGGACGCGGACGGCAAGGAATTGGCCGCCGGCCGGGATCTGGAGCGGATAAAACTGGCCCTGCAGGGCCAGGTGCAGACCGCCCTGACCCAGGCGGTGGACGACGACCGCTTCGAGCAGGAGGGACTGACCGCCTTCCCGGCCCGGGCCATTCCGCAGACCTTTGCCGCCAAACGCGCCGGCTTTGAGGTGAAGGCCTATCCGGCGCTGAGTGATCAGGGCGACAGCGTGGCGCTGCAGCTGTGCGAGGACGAGCCCAGCCAGGCCCGCACCATGTGGGACGGCCAGTGCAAGCTGCTGCAATTGCAACTGCCGTCGCCCATCAAGTACCTGCAGGACAAGCTGCCCAACAAGGCCAAGCTCGGCCTGTATTTCAACCCCTACGGCAAGGTGCTGGATCTGGTGGACGACTGCATCCGCGCTGGCATCCATGCATTGATGCGCCAGTACGGGGCGCCGGCCTGGACGCCAGAGGAGTTCGCCGCGCTCAAGGACAAGGTGGCCGGCGAGCTCAACCCCACGGTGGCGGCCATCGCCCTGCAGGTGGAAGAGGTGCTGAGCCGGGCCCAGGCCATCAAGAAGCGGCTGAAGGGCAAGATCGATCTCGCCATGGCCATGGCGATGTCGGACATCCAGGCCCAGCTCGACGGCCTGATCTTCCGCGGCTTCGTCACCGACACCGGCGCCGAGCGGCTGAAAGATCTGAGCCGCTACCTGGAGGCCCTGAGCCGGCGCCTGGACAAGCTGGCCATAGATCCGCACCGGGACCGGGCCCACCTGCTGAAGATCCAGCAGGTGCAAACCGCCTACCAGGCGCTGCTGAACAAGCAGCCCAGGGGCAAGCCCCTGGCCCCCGAGGTGAAGGAAATAAGCTGGATGATAGAAGAGCTGCGGGTGTCCTACTTCGCCCAGACCCTGGGCACCCCCTACCCAGTGTCGGACAAGCGGGTACTGCAACAGATAGAAGGGTTGTAACAAGCCGGAAGCCATAAGCTGGAAGCCTGAAGAGGGCGGGCATCAAGATCCCGAGTCGTGCCTGGCGACTCGGGGCGCTTGCAAGAGCCCACATCCTCCACCATCATCCTTCCAGCTTCCGCGGTTACCGGGCGCGGCTCGGTACCCCCCTGGGTGGCTGCTGATCTGCCGGCAGCCAGGCGGTGCTCTTCTTCAGCGCCAGGGCACCGTCGCCCAGGGCCCAGAACACCAGGGACAGCAGGCTGAGCAGCACCGGGTATTCCCAGCCGCCGCCGGGGTTGGTAAACAGCCAGCCGTTGGGCCAGTGTACCCAACTGGCCCCGAGCATGATGGGCGTGAGCAGCAACGACACCTGACGGGCGTAGAGGCCCAGCAGCATCATCAGGCCGCCGATCAGTTCGGCGACGAACAGCGGGCCGCTGAACCAGCCCGGCAGCCCCTGGCTTTCCAGAAAGGCGGCGGTACCGGCCAGGGTAAAGACCAGGTACTTGAGCAGGGCATGGGACAGCCAAACCGAGGCCAGGCCCAGGCGCAGCCCCAGCAGGGCCCATTGGGTGGAGTTAAGGTCGTTCATGGTGGTTTTCCTCAGTAGTATGACGCCTTCAGTCTATCTATGCTTAAATGCAATGAAATAGGCGTATCAGCAAACTGAGAGTGCAAAAATGCAATCCAAACCCACCCCGACCGAACTGCTGCTGGTATTGACCCTGTCCCGGGCCGGCACCCTGGCGGAAGCGGCCAAACGTCTGGGGCAGGACGGTTCCACCGTGTTTCGTGCCGTGCAGCGGCTGGAGCGGCAACTGGGGCAGCGGTTGTTCCTGCGCGGCCGGCAGGGCTACAGGCCCACCGAGCTGGCACTGGGATTGCTGCCCTTTGCCGAACGCATCGAAGCCGAGCTGGAGGCGGCACGGCAACAGCTGAACCAGGCGCCGGAGCAACACAGCGGCACCGTGACCATTGCCAGCACGGACGTGCTCTATGCCACCCTGCTGCTGCCGGCCCTGGCTGGCTGTGCCGAGCAGCAGCCCTGGCTGGAGTTCGAGGTGCAAACCGGCAACGAGCCGGTCAGCCTGACCCGGCGGGACGCGGATCTGGCGTTGCGGGCCACGCGGCAACCGCCGGAACACCTGATTGCCCGGCCGCTGGGAGAAATGGGGGTAGCGGTATTCGGCCATGAACGGCTAGGCTGGCACGACCTGCCCGAGGCGCTGGCGGCCCAGGCCGACTGGCTGGGGCCGGATGCCTTTCTGCCCGAGCATCCCTCCGTGCGTTGGCGCCGGCGGCACCATCCCAAAGCCCGGGTCCGTTTCCGGCTGAGCAGCATCGGCATGGTCCATCAGGGCGTGGCGGCCGGGCTGGGCATCGGCGTGTTGCCGCTGTTGTTGGCCCGGGCTACGCCGGGACTCAGGCAATTGAGCGAGGTGCTGCCGGAGGCCGCCTCACCCTTGTGGTTGCTGGCTCACCCCGAGTCGCGCCATCTGCCCCGGGTATCGGCGGTGTTCCGTTATCTCGCCGATACCCTGCCGGAGTTGCTGGCCGGCCAGTAACGCCTCGTTCCACATCGTCTCCCCCGCGAAGGCGGGACCAGGGGCCGACGACACCGGCCTTTCTTGCCCTCACCCCCGGCGCGTGTTACCATCCGCGCGCTTTTTACAGGCGAAGGCCGGTCGCAGCTTTCGCCACTAACCTTAGAGAGAAAATTATGTCATTCGTATTTGAAGCCGAAGTTCGTTCAGACCTGGGGAAAGGTGCGAGCCGCCGCCTGCGTCATGAAGACAAAGTACCCGCCATCGTTTACGGCGGCAGCCAGGAGCCGGTAGCCATCGCCCTGGACCACAAAAAAGCCATCATCGCCCAGCAAAACGACGCTTTCTACAGCGACGTGCTGACCCTGGTGATCAACGGCCAGGAAGTGAAAGTGAAGCTGCAAGACGTTCAGCGTCACCCCTTCAAGCCCAAGCTGGCTCACCTGGACTTCGTTCGCGTTTAATCGCAACAAGCCCGAAAAAAACCGCCGCAAGGCGGTTTTTTTATGGGCGTCTGCCGGCAAGGCCCTGTCCTGGGGCGCGGGCGGGCCGCCCGCATTTCTGCCATTGCTTCATCCCGGCCCAGCGTCCAGAATGGTTTCTGTATGGAAATCGAGGTGGCAGGGATGGCGGCCTGTAACGCTCGGGCGGTAGCGTGCCTGCTGCCGATGCGGGCCGGGCTGTAGGGTCCACTTCAGTGGACCTTTCCGCCAACGGCGCCGGGTTTGGTCGAATAAATTCGAGTATCTACAGGATGCAGCTTCCCTTCTCGCACGATCAGTTTCTCGACGTTTTCGCCAGGGCTACTGAGATGTCACGCGGACTGCAAGGCCGGCGTTGAACACCATGTTTCTACTTGTATTCATCCTCGGCCTGGGTATGGTCGTGGCTACCGTCATTTTTTACGGGGAACGCCGTTGGACATCGGGTACTCGCGAACTGCGCAGCCGGCTGGACGCGGCCAAACTTCCCATCGAGCCCAGGATCTTCGATAGCCGAGAGCTGGAAACCATGCCCGCACCGGTGCAGCGCTATTTTCGCGCCGTGTTGGCGGAGGGCCAGCCGATGGTGGCCGCCGTCAGCCTGGAACATATCGGAACCCTTAATCTGGGCGAGTCGGCCGATCAGTGGAAGCCATTCACATCCACACAACGTGTGGTCACCCGCCGCCCCGGCTTTGACTGGGACGGGCGCGTGGCAATGATGCCCGGCTTGCCGGTGCTTGTGCATGATGCCTATATAGCGGGCGAGGGCATCCTGCATGCGGCGCTGCTCGGGCTGCTGTCCATGGCCAAGCTGCGCGGGACCGGCGAAGTGGCGAGGGGCGAGCTGATGCGCTTCCTTGCCGAGGCCGCGTGGTATCCGACCGCGCTTCTGCCAAGCCAGGGTGTGGTCTGGAATGATGTCGGCGAGCATGCGGCCCGCGCCACGCTGAAGGATGGTGAACAACTGGTGACCCTGTTGTTCCACTTCGGTGAAGATGGGCTGATCGACACCGTTTATGCCGAAGCGCGTGGGCGGATGATGGCTGGCCGAGTGGTGCCCACCCCCTGGTGCGGCCGGTTTTCGAACTATGCGCTTCGGGATGGTCTGCGCGTTCCTTTGAACGCCGAGGTAGCCTGGCTGCTGCCGGAAGGGGCCAAACCCTACTGGCGCGGGCACATCACCGGCATCGCTTACGAGTTCGCCCGATGATGACAGGAATGGCGCGGCGGATTTACGGCGTGTCTGGGTGCGCTGTCCGGTTGATCTAGCACTATCAGGATCTGTTATTCATTAAAACAACGAGGGCATCGACAGGATGAACAATCCAGGCAAACCCATGTTCTGGCGCGATGCGCGCATGCCCTATGTGGAGCTGCGGAGGGTCGGGGACGGGCGAAAGGTCTGCTACGCTCCCCACAGCCATAGCCAATGGTCCCTGGGCGCCATCACCGAGGGCAACAGCACCTTTTTCTACCGAGGTGATCGGTTCGAGGTCGGAGCGGGAACCTTGGTCATGATGAATCCCAACTGGGTCCATGCCTGCAATCCGCTCGGCAATCAGCCTTGGGGCTACCTGATGCTGTATATTGACACCGACTGGTTAACCAACCTGCGATATGAGGCCGGCCTGCTGGATACAGCTTGTTGGCAGGATATTTCGACAGCCATCATCTCGGATCCCGAGTGGTATGCGGGCTATTGCCGGATGGCGGAATGCTTGCTGGATCCGAACAGCGAGTTGCTGGAAAAGCAAACCGTTGTGGTGGAATACCTTAGCGCCCTGATGTGCGAACTGGCAGACCAGGTTGCGGCGCCGTTACCGAAGGCGCCCGATAAGCTGCAGGCGCTGGCCGACTACCTGGAGGAGCACTCGGCGGTGGAGGTGTCTTTGGACACCTTGTGCGAGCGCTCCGGTTACAGCCCCGGTCACCTTATCCGCGCCTTTAAGCATTACTTTGGTTTTACGCCGCATGCGTATCTGATCAATTATCGAGTCCAGCGCGGACAACAGGAGCTGAAATGCGGCAAGCCGATTGCCGAAGCTGCACTCAGCACCGGATTTGCCGACCAGCCGCATTTTCAGCGCACTTTCAAGCGTTTGCTGGCCGCCACACCGAAGCAGTACCGGGAGTCCTTACTCAATCAGCAGATAAACACAGCTGAGGGCAAGTAACAGTGCGAGTGTCCGGTTGAGGGTGACCAGCACTCTGGGGCGGTGAAGATACCGGCGCAGGAAGGCGCCGGCATAAACCCAGCAACTCAGCGACAACCAGCAGATGGGCAGATAGAGCGCCGCAAAAATGATGACCTCGTGTACGTTGTTACCGCTGGTGTAAGCACCAATGCCCGAGGCCGATGCCAGCCAGGCTTTGGGGTTGAGCCACTGCATGACAGCCCCGGTAATAAAGCCCGGCGCTTTGCGGGTTTCGCCTTCTGGCAGGCGCCCATCATCGCGGAACAGCTGCACACTCAGATAAAGCAGAAATGCGACGCCGGCCCAGCGCAAGATTGCATTGAACCCCGACACGACCGTCAGCACCGAATAAAGCCCCAAGCCGACGGTAACGAAAAGAACGATGAAACCCAGGGTGGCGCCGGTGACGAAGATCAGTCCTCTTGCAAGGGGATAGCGGGTTCCGCTGCTCAGGCACACCAGGTTGACGGGACCGGGTGAAATGGAGGCCGCAAGGGCGAATGCCGTCATTGGTAAAATCAAGGACATTGTCATGGTGTTTCTCTCTGTTTGCTGGCTCCGGCTGAAGTGTGCGATAGCATCGGTGCGAAGTATTGAACAAAATTGCGGTGGTTCTGTTCAGCGGGCTGGGGTACGGCTATGACCAAAAGGAGGTCGAGGTCACCACGGATCAAGGGAGCCTGATCTCGTTGATGTATTTCGCCACAAGAGTAAACCCCGCGTTGAAACCGTATCGCTGGTACAAGGAGCACGTCCTGGTCGGGGCTCGTGTGAACTGGCCATTTATCGCTGGCAATGACATTCAGCCGACGCTGGACCAGAAAGTTATGTCGTTGCCAATCAACCGGGGTAAATCCGATGAGAGTAATAATCAATATTGATGTGCCGAATTTAGCCGATGGCATCGAGTTTTATACGCAGGCGCTGGGCTTGACTCATACTCGAACCCTTGATGATGATGTGGCCGAACTGGAGGGCGTTTCCAGCACTGTTTATCTTCTTCAAAAGAGTGCAGGTTCTCCTGCTTCCCGAGAGTCCGGCTTGAAAAGGAGTTATGCAAGGCATTGGACTCCGGTGCACTTGGATTTTGTGGTGGATGATATAGACAGTGCAAAAGAAAAGGCGCTTAAGGCTGGTGCAAAATGTGAGAGTGAATGTGTAGAGTGGATGGGGTCCAGGTGCATCACCTTTTCCGATCCGTTCGGCCATGGTTTTTGTCTGATAGAGTTCAGTGACCATAATTATTCAAATACCGAGTAATAATCAGCATTACTTGCCCTCGGCGCCGTACTTGTTCTGCGTGCTTGAGGCTGGTATCTGGCACCGGCGTTTGAACGTCAGGGATTCCCGGGCCTATGGTCATAAAAAAGCCGAAGCAGTGGTCCCGGCAGGTCACCGAGGGCAGTCATGCGCTGGAGCTCGAGCCGGGTGTGTTCTCCTGGGAGGATCCGCGCAAGATCGCCGAATCCCTCAAGCGCTCCGCCGACGGCAGCGAACACCGCAAGGCATCGCCGTTCGCTTCGGCCATGTCGATGCTCAATTTTTATATCAACCGGGCCGGCCGGCAGCTCTCCGGGGAGCGGCGCCGGATCCTGGAGGCGGCCAAGGACGAGCTGCGGGAGCTGTATGGAAAACCCAGGCGCAACAAGCCCTGAGCACCCGTTGCCGCCACGGATGGTGAGGGCAGGGGAAAGCCATTAATGTGGGGCGGATACTGGCGCTAACGCGGCCCCGGCACCATTCTTGTCGAACAGGCCGGCGCATCCTGTTTGGCGCCGGCGATTCAGGATGAAAACACGAGGGATCCCGTATGATACGACTCAGTCCAGTTGACCGCGGCCACAGATATGTGTTGCTTGCGCTGGGCACCGCGCTGCTTGCCGGCTGCGCCATGCCTCACCAGGAGGCTTCCACCCCGGCCGGAACCTACGAGGGCCCGCCGGTAGCCATCGGCCAGGGGCAGGCGCGCACCTTCGTCATGCTGGATGAGCAGGGGCAGGCCAAAACACTCGGGATCCGGCTGAGCGAGGCGGCATTGTCCGGCCTGCCGACCGACGGCGAACGGGAATACCTGCTGAGCCTGCCGCCGCAAGCCGCCGGCACCGGCTATGACCATGTTGCCGTCGACTGGAACCCCCATGGCCATATTCCCCCGGGCATTTACGACAAGCCTCACTTCGATTTTCACTTCTACGTGATCGACGCCGAGCAACGCAATGCTATCACCGTCGTGGGTGAAGATCTGGAGCGGGCGCGCAAGGCCCCCGAGCCCGCCCATATGCCGGCGGACTACGTGCTGCCGCCGGGCACCGAGGTGCCGAGAATGGGGGCCCATGCCATCGATCCCGGCAGCGACGAGTTCCAGGAAAAGCCCTTTACCCAGACCTTTATCTACGGCTTTTACGACGGGCGGACCATCTTTGTGGAGCCGATGATGACACTGGAGTTCCTGGCCTCCCGCCCGGATGTGTCGACACCGGTCAAACAGCCCGAGATCCATGATCCTGCTTTTGCCTACCCTACCAGCTATGGCGTACGCTACGATACCGCAAACGCGCAGTACGAGATCACGCTGGAAGGACTTGTCCGGCACTGATCCGTTCCGGGCCAGGGCGTGCTGTTTGAACCGGCATCGCCAAAGGCCCGGTCATTAAAACAAGACAAAGGACCCGCCTTGACCATTACCATCCGCCATTGCGAACTTTCGGACAATTCCGATCTGTTCGAGATCTACCGCCATACCGCCGTGACCGAAAACTCCTCCCAGTTGCCCTACCTCAGCCGCGAACAGGTGGCCGGGCTCTTTCATCAAACCGGCCACTACACCCTGGTGGCGGAGCAAGAGGGCCGGGTGGTGGGGCACCTGACCCTGTTCCTTCGCCAAAAGCCGCGGGAACGGCACGGCGCCATGCTGGCGATAGCGGTGCACCCCGACAGCCAGGGCCGGGGCGTGGGCCGACGGCTGATGCAGGCGGCCATCGAGCAGGCCGACCACTGGCTGAACCTGGTGCGGCTGGAGCTGGAAGTGCAGGCGGATAACGCCCCCGCCCAGGCGCTGTACCGCAGCCTGGGGTTCGAGCAGGAAGGGCTGAAACGGCTGGCCACCTTCAAGGCGGGACGCTACCACGACCTGGTGCTGATGGCGCGTATTCGCCCCGATCTGGCCTGATCCCATGCTGTACAGCTTGCTCTGCGCCACCCGCAGACAGAAGGAAACCAGATGCTGAATACCTTTTTGGACCTGAAGATGGCCGCGGCGGCGCGGGCCGGTTTCCTCGCCATACCGGCTTGCCGCCGCCGAGGTGTCCGATCCGGGCGTTATCCAGTTAGGGCCCTGCTTAACGGCCCCCGGCGCAAATATTGAGGAGACATATGAACAAGGTCGTGATCGTTACCGGTGGCAGCCGGGGCATAGGGGCCGCCACGTCCCGGCTGCTGGCCGAGCAGGGCTACGGGGTGTGCGTCAATTACCGCAGCCGGTCGGCCGAGGCCGAGGCGCTGGTGGCCGACATCACCGCCCGGGGCGGGCGCGCCTTTGCCCACGCCGCCGATGTATCGCAGGAAGGTGAGGTCCCTGGCCTGTTCAACGCCGCCGAGCAGGTGCTGGGCCCCGTTACCCACCTGGTGAACAATGCCGGCATGCTCGCCCCCCAGGCGCGGCTGGCGGAGATGGAGCTGGCGCGTTTTGCCCGAGTGCTGAATGTGAACGTGATCGGCTGCTTTCTGTGCTGCCGCGAGGCGGCCCGGCGCATGGAAGGGGGCGGTGCCATCGTCAATGTGTCGTCGGTGGCGGCGCGCACCGGCTCGCCCAACGAATATGTCGACTATGCGGCCGCCAAGGGCGCGATAGACACCCTTACCCGGGGGCTGTCGCTGGAGCTGGCCGCCGCCGGCATCCGGGTGAACGGGGTGCGCCCGGGCTTTATCCACACCGAGATGCATGCGGACGGCGGCGAGCCGGGCCGGGTCGAGCGGCTTAGCCCGCAGATCCCGCTGCAGCGTGGCGGCCGGCCGGAAGAGGTGGCCGCAGCCATCGCCTGGCTGCTGTCCGATGCCGCCTCCTACGTTACCGGCTCCTTTATCGACATTGCCGGCGGCCGCTGAGGCCCGTTTTACCCCAACCGTTAATATCCCAAGGAGACACCATGGTTACCTGTTACCTGCGCTATATCATCGATCCCTACAAGCTGGAGGAATTCGAATACTACGGCCGGATGTGGATCCCCCTGGTTGAGAAGTTCGGCGGCCGGCATCACGGCTACTTTATGCCGTCGGAAGGGGCCAACAACGTCGCCCTGGCGCTGTTTACCTTTCCCAGCCTGGCGCTGTACGAAGAATACCGGGTTGCCTCGCTGGAGGATCCCGCCTGCCAGGCGGCGTTCAAATACGCCGAAGACACCCGCTGCATCCTCAGCTACGAGCGCAGCTTCTTCCGGCCGCTGTTCGAGTAAAGGACGGAAGGCGCCCCGGTTTGGGGCGGGGGCGCTTTCGTGCTTATAATGCGGCCATTTTCACCCATTTTTTCAGGCTGTTATGAAACTCACCCCGATAGACAAAACCCGTTACCGCCGCCACCTCAACCTGGTGTTTGTGGGCTGCGCCCTGGTGCTGGCGGCCCTGAGCCTGGCCATTTCCCAGTTGCTGATCCGTGTTTTTCCCAGCCCCGACGGTGGCCACTTCCACTGGAACCTGCTGGGCGTGGTGGCCGGCGCCCTCATCCTGGGGGGCGGCCTGAGCCGGTTGCGCCGTCATCCCTTCCTGGCCGAGGTGGTCTACGTGTGGGAACTGAAACAGCAGCTCAACAAGATCAGCCGCAAGCTGCGCCGCATTGAAGCCGCCGCCCGCCAGGGCGATCGCAACGCCATGCTGGCCTTGCAGTTCAGCTACGCCGGCTCGCGCCAGCTGTGGCAGCTGGACGACAACACCATTGTGATGGACGAGCTGGCGGCCAAGCAGGCCGAGCTAGACCAGCTGGCCGGGCGGCACGGCCTGGTACTGAACGCGGACGACTACGACCCGCGCCTGCTCGAGCGGTTTTAACGCCGGCATGGAGCAGGCCATTGCGGGCTACCACCGGGATGAAGAAGGGCACTGGGTGGCCGAGCTGCGCTGCGGCCATTTTCAGCACGTGCGCCACCAGCCGCCCTTTATCAACCGACCCTGGGTGACCACCGCCGCCGGGCGGCAGGCCATGCTGGGGATGATGCTGAACTGCAAAAAATGCGACCGGGGCGAGCCGGCGGACCGCCTTGCCCCGGACCATCCTTCGTCCGAGTAGGCGTTAAACCCGCCCGGGCGGCGTTTTTGCCGCCGGACCTGCAAGGAGAGCAGCCATGGCAACCCTCAAGCACAAGATAGTGCCCCACCTGTGGTTCGACCGCGAGGCGCAGGAGGCGGCCGAGTTTTACACCGCCATCTTCGATGATGCCCGCATCACCAGCCGGGTGACCATCTCCGACACCCCCTCGGGCAGGGTGGAAGTGGTGAGCTTCGAGCTGCTGGGGCAGCCCTTTATGGCCATCAGCGCCGGCCCGCTGTTCCGCTTTAACGAGGCCATCTCCTTTATGGTGAAGTGCGACAGCCAGCAGGAGATAGACGACTACTGGCAGCGGCTGTGCGCCGATGGCGGCCAGGCGGTGGAATGCGGCTGGCTCAAGGACAGGTTCGGGCTGTCGTGGCAGATAGTGCCCGCCATCATGGATGAACTGCTGCAAAACGGCAGCGCGGAGCAGGTGGCGCGCCTGACCCAGGCGATGCTCGGCATGAAAAAGCTGGATATCGCCGCCCTCGAACGTGCCTGGCTGGGGCAGGATCCGGCCGACGGCTGATCCGCCGGGCCGGCGTTAATCCGCAGCCGTGGCCGGACCGCCACAATAAAAGCGTCGCCGGCAGGGCGGCGGATCTGTCACCGTAGCCCTTCCTGTTCAAATAATCGCCACTCGGCGCGTTTTGCATCCTCATTTCACCTTTTTGCAATTGCCAGCCTCCGTCACCCCGTCCAGAATAGTTGCATATGGAAACCGTGCTGGCAGGAGATGATGGCCTGTAACATCAGGGCGGTAGCGTACCTGACAGCAATTCCGTGCCGGCCGTAGGGTCCATTTTAATGGACCAAAGAGGTCGCCTCATCGGATCTCTCGGTTGGCAGTAGGAACAGAGATATGATTTTTTATTATTCAATAAGTTACGAAGAACTCTCAAAAACATCCGTGCCCGAAGTAAGCGGTTATCGAGAATGCGTGTTCTACACTTTCAAGAAAAACGTGATTTTGGGAAAGTTTTAGTAAAATTAGAGTGTTATCATCGCTTTTTGATCTATGTGCATGTAGCTTATCAAGCCAGGTCAATATACAATTGTTATGGCTAATTCATAAAGGAAAATCATGGATTCGATAATCGATAAATTGTCAGACCCCGGAAATTGGGTGGCTGGGATATTGTTTAGTGTGATCGCCGCAATAATCTACAAGCTCGGCTCGATGTTACCAAGTGTTGTAAGAGGATATAGCCGATCACGAAGACTGACAAATATTAATCAGACTAGAAAACAAAGAGTAAACCCTTTGGAGGTTAATTACGCGATTGGAAAAGCTAACGCTCAATTTGTTGCCTTTCTTTTGATGTGCTTTTTTTATCTTGCGGCTTTGCTGATCTCGGAAACATTACGTGAAATGGCTGATCAGTCAGTCATTCTAGTATTGATCCTGGCTTCTCCAATATTTGTTTTCGAATTCATCTGGTTATTCCAAGACTCACGTGCAAAACGGCTGGTAGCTGAGCATGGCAAAATTTTAAATTATAGACAGCGTCAAGCCATAACACGGCGCGCCAACTAGCACCCCTCGGATGCCGGACGCAGCTAAATCTGCACCGTTGCTCTTGGCGTTATGCAGCCGAGAGACGTAGATCAATATCCACAAGGAAAGAGGACTAAATATGCAAAACTTTATAATTAACAAAAATCAGCAATCGAATGGTGATTTCGAAGTGCACAACGCAACCACTGGCTGCAGCTTCATGCCGCATCAAAATAATCAGGTTCCCTTGGGTTATCACTTGGATTGTCGAGGAGCTGTTGCTGCTGCTAAACAAGCCAACCCAACCCTAAGAATCAACGGATGCTATTACTGCTGTAAGCCATGCCACACTAGTTAACAGCTTTCACCGCATAACAAGGCGCTTAATCCGTCGCTGGCTTACTGGGATGGGCTAAAGCCCACCCCTTAGCTTATCGTTATGCAGTCACAGGGAGTGAGTATGAATGAATTTGGAGCCTTTACATCTTTCCTATCCGGTATTGGCTTAGGTGGTGTGATCACATTTTTGATCAAACATTTCCTGGAGCAGAGATCAAAACTAAGGGAGATGTGGCTTTTAGACTACAAGGCCTCCTGTGATGGTTTGCTCGATGCATATCGGGAAGTTGCGCTCAAAGACTCCGATGAATCGAAGAAAAAATATGCCTATTGGGAGTTAAAGTTACAACTATACGCTTCGGAAACTGTGCTCGAAAAGCTTCAAGAATTGAAGGATAGTCCACCAGGTACGACAGCCAGAGACACTGCTCAGCGAGCATTATTGAGAGAAATGCGTAAGGACCTTGGCTTTGCATAACAAATCGCTGTTGTCAGACAATTTTTCCACCGCTTCGCGGCTCCAAAATTTCCGCAAAGCTCAGAGTTAAATGCCTGAGAGAGTACGTGCGTGGAACAACTAGAACGAGCTAAAAGATATTTGGCTCGCATGGAAAAAATATATGAAGGAATATTTTCATCGTCACATGATAGAGACTCATATGACGATGATGTAGTTTCATTCTTTATTCATTGCTACCACATTAGGGACTGGATTATCCATTTGAATAAGCTTGGGATTACAGCGAAGGAGGTAGATTTATACATAAACAGTCACAGACCTCTAATGATTTGCGCTGATCTCGCGAACGGCTCTAAGCACTGTAAGTTGACGCGGTCCTTGCGAACAGAGCGACAGCCTCATATTTCAGGTAAGCGTAGGGATACATCGGGTTGGCTAACCGGCAATGGAGGCGGAGAAGTCATGAAGTGTAAATATACCATACTGAGCAATGAAGATTTCTTAGATGCCCTTGAGTTAGCAAGAGACAGTGTTACATTGTGGGAGAAATATATGGAGACGCTCCAAGAGGCATATAACAAATCAAAGCAGCAAGGGCCTTCGGCCGGGACGCGCTAACGCGCACTCCTGTTGGAGGCGTTAGGCATAAATAAACATGGAACTAGCCGATTTTCTCTTAACACTGCTTAGCTCAGCCGGAGTAAGCGCCGCTCTTGCAGGAGTGCTTGTATTTTTGAGCCGCAATTGGCTTTCTGAGAGATTGCGACACAGCATCAAACATGAATATGACCTTAAGCTCACTCATATAAACAATGAGCTGAAAGCAGAATCAGAGAAAAATGCAATCTTGTTAAAGACTTCGATTGAAAGAGAAGCTGAAAAAGTCCGTTTAGCTAACGCATCAATTGGCCAAACCCAAAAGCTATCAATTGAGCGAAAGCTCTCAGCTATAGAGACTCTTTGGGACGGCGTTTTGGCAGCCAGGAAAAATATACCAGTAGTAATGGGGTTTATCGATATTCTCACAGAAGATGAATATTCTTCCATGAAAAACCATCGAGACTTCCAAGCGATGGTCGGAGAGTTATCCACCGGAAAAATAACTCAAATGTACGAAGACAATGTTGGTTCCCGAGAGAGGGTTCGGCCCTATGTCGGTGAATATACTTGGGCACTTGTGAGTACATATCAAGCGATCATATTGCGAACGGCTCTTCTGATCCAAATGGGACAAAAAGACAGCGAAAAACTTAACTGGCATTTAGATCCAGGTATACGGCAATTACTGAATTCAGCTCTATCTGAGGCTGAGGTAGCTGAATTTGATCAAACGAGAATCGGTAAAGTCAACTGGATTCAAAGGAAGTTTGAGTTCAAGATTCTTGCTGCGATGCAGGTCGTTATTAGTGGTGAGCAGTTCGGGGATGAGGCTTTAAGGCAAGCCATGAAAATGGAAGAAAAGGTACAGCAACTGGCAAATGCCTAACAACCACATTAAATTCGCTCTGGACCTCACCCGCTTTAACGGACACACCTCGATAACGATATGAGATGATCCAGCCCAGCCCCTTGGGCTGATCATATTTGATGCAGTGAGTGGAGGAGCCATGCCGAAGAAGGCAACCGCGATGGAAAACAAAGACGTTGAGGCGGCGTACTCCGCGGTGCGGCAGCGCGGTTTCCGTATCGCGCAGGAACTGCGTGATGAAAGCTTTGGCATGAGGCGTTTTATGGTTGCCGATCCGAATGGGCTGCTCGTCAACCTGTTTTCGTTCCCATAAAGCTGCCCAACCCAACATTCTACTAAACTCGCCACAGTGCGCCCTTAACGCAGGCGCCGGACTGCACCATCAACCCACACTCCCTGGAGCCAGAGATGACCGCATATGCTGTTGCCGTGATACGCGAAACCCGGTTTGGCCTGGAGATAAAGGAGTACCTGCAGCGCATAGACGCGACGCTGGCGCCCTTCTCCGGCAAGTACCTCGTTCACGGCGGGCCCTATGTGCCACTGGAGGGAGCCTGGTCCGGCGATCTGGTCGTTATCGAGTTCCCCTCAATGGAGCAGGCCAGGGGCTGGTACGAGTCCGATGCCTATGGGGCGATTCGGCCCCTTCGCACCCGGCATACCTTGGGCGAGGTGCTGTTGGTCCAGGGCGTGCCGGAAGGCCATAAAGGGGCCGATATCCTCGGCTAACCGCAGGGCGGCGACCGGCCGGGCCCGCCTCTTAAACACGGCAGGAGTGTTGCCATGAGAAGGCTCATCGCCTCTACCTTTGTGTCGCTGGACGGCATCATGCAGGCCCCCGGCGGGCCGGAGGAAGATCCGACCGGCGGCTTTGCCCTCGGCGGCTGGATGTTCAACTACTGGGATGAGGCCATGGATCTCTCGGCGGCGGGGTTTACCGGCCAGGATCGGGAGCTGGTACTCGGCCGCAAAACCTACGAGATCTTCGAGGCCTACTGGCCGTACCAGCCCGGCGAGGCTCCGGTGGCGAACACGCTCAATGCCGCCAAAAAGCATGTCGCGTCGCGCACACTAACGGCGCTCCACTGGCACAATTCGGCCCTGCTCCGTGGCGATGTCGTCGCGGCCATCCAGGCGCTCAAGGCCCGGCCGGGCCCCAGCCTGCAGGTCATCGGCAGCGGCAATCTGCTGCACACGCTGCAGGCCGCCGCCCTGATAGACGAATACCATGTCTGGACCTTTCCGCTGCTGCTCGGGCGGGGCAAGCGCCTCTTCGGCGAGGCGATCAGGCCCTGCGCGCTGCGGCTCGTCCGCTCCCGGGTGTCGGCCGGCGGCGTGGTGATGAGCACCTATGTGCCTGCTGGCGAAATCCGGCCCGGCACGTTCGCCGCTGCCGAGCCGAGCGACAAGGAGCTGGCGCGGCGCGGCAGGATGGCGAAGGGGATCTGGTGATCTGCCAATAGCGGTACTTGGGATTCGTCCGGTGCCGGTTATGCCGTTACAATGGCGGCCTGAATTCAATATTGATAACAACACAACACGGAGAATAAAGATGGAAAAATTCCTCAATGCGTGGCGTCCCCGGGTGCTGAGCGTGGTGCGGGCGGTGTCCGCCTTCCTGTTCATGCAGCACGGCGGGCAGAAACTGTTCGGCTTTCCCGCCGCCCAGCGGGGCGAGTTTGATCTGTTCTCGCTTTCCGGCGTGGCCGGGGTGCTGGAGCTGTTCGGCGGCGCCCTGCTGCTGGTGGGCCTGTTCACCCGGCCGGTGGCCTTCGTGCTCTCGGGGCTGATGGCCTTCGCCTACTTTATCGCCCACGCCCCGCGGGATTTCTGGCCGCTGAACAACGGCGGCGAGCTGGCCATTATGTTCTGCTTCACCTTCTTCTACTTTGTGTTCGCCGGTGGCGGCAGCTGGAGCCTGGACTGCCTGCGCGGCCGGCGCTGAGCCGGGCCCGATCCTGCAGCGGCGCCCCGGGGCGCCGTTTTATTTTCTGCGGCGGGCATCCGTGCTATAGATGGCCTCCCATTGGTTGATTCCCCCTATTGCGCAAACAGCATGAACATCAGAGCAGCAACCCAAGACGACTTCGAGCAGATCTGGCCCATCTTCCGCGACATCGCCGCCGCCGGCGACACCTATGCCTACCCGCGGGATATTCACCGCGAGCAGGCCCGCCAGCTGTGGCTGGAGCTGCCGCGCCAGACCTTCGTGGCCGAGGAGGAAGGCCGCATCCTCGGCACCTACTACATCAAAACCAACCAGGCCGGGCCCGGCAGCCACGTGTGCAACTGCGGCTACATGGTGTCGGCGGCGGCGCGCGGGCGGGGCCTGGCCAGCGCCATGTGCGAACATTCCCAGCAGGTGGCGCTGGCGCTCGGCTACCGGGCCATGCAGTTCAACTTTGTGGCCTCGACCAACGAGGGCGCGGTGCGGCTGTGGAGCAAGCTCGGTTTTGCCACCGTGGGCCGGCTGCCGGGGGCCTTCCATCATCCCCGCCTGGGCGATGTGGACGCCCTGGTGATGTACAAATGGCTGGCGGATAAGGCCTGAGGAGCGGTTGTGCCGTGCGCCGCCGTCCTGCTGCAGGGCTGGGTGCGGCTTTATCCGGCCCCGGCCTGATCCATTGGCTACACTGGGAGCGGGACCCTGACGGGAGAATGCCGTGTCGCCGCTGCTTGCCGATGCCCTTGTTGCCTTTTCCGCCCACGGCGCCGCGCTGAACATGGTGCTGCTGGGGGGGATACTGTCGTTGAGCATTGCCGCCGATGTGTTGGCGGCGCGCACCGCGCTGCCCCGGGTGTCGCTGCTGGTGCTGCTTGGCGTGCTGATCGCCGTGGTGCAGCAGCTGTGGCTGCCCCGGCCCGCCGCCCTGCTGGATGAGCTGGCCCGGCCGCTGATCGAGCTGGCGCTGGTGATGGTGGCCTTTCTGCTCGGCAGCGAGCTGACCCTGGCGCGGCTGCGCCGTACCGGCTGGCTGATCACCGTAATTTCACTGGCGGTGGTGCTGTGCAGCGTGGTGGTGGTAGGGGCGGGATTGTGGTTGCTGGGGGTGCCGCTGGTGGTGGCCATCGCCCTGGCGGCCATTTCGGTGGCAACGGATCCGGCGGCGGTGCGCGACACCGTGCGCGGCAGCAACGACACCCGGCTGGCGGCGCGGGTGCTGCTCGGCATTGTCGCCATCGACGATGGCTGGGGCATACTGGTGTTCGGCCTGGCCATGGCGCTGCTCGGCTGGCTGCTGGCGGGCGATGGCAACCTGGCCCTGTTGCGGGCGCTGTGGGAACTGGGCGGGGCCCTGTTGCTGGGCGGGCTCATCGGTTTTCCCGCCGCCTGGCTCACCGGCCGGCTGGCGCCGGGCGAGCCGACCCAGGTGGAGGCGGTGGCCCTTATCCTGCTGCTGGCCGGCTGTTCGGCCTGGCTCGGGGTGTCGCCCCTGCTGGCGGCCATGACCGCCGGCACCCTCATCGCCAACTTCTCGCCGCACCATACCCGCTCGTTCCGCGCCATCGAGCATATCGAGTGGCCCTTTCTGGTGTTCTTTTTCGTGCTGTCGGGGATGATCATCGATCTCCGCCAGCTGGACGACGCCCTGGGCCTGGCGCTGGCCTATGTGCTGCTGCGGCTGTTCGGCCGCTGGCTGGGGGGGTGGCTCGGCATTCGCCTGGCGTCGCCGGCCCGCCGGGCGCGGCTGCCGCCCCATATCGGCCTGGCTCTCACGCCCCAGGCGGGCATGGCCATCGGCATGGCGCTGCTGGCGGCGGAGCAGTTCCCCGAATACGGCGCCCGCCTGCTGCCGGTGGTGGTCTGCTCCACCATAGTGTTTGAATTGCTCGGCCCCCTGCTGGTAAAGAAGGTGCTGCGCTGAGCCGGGCCGGCGCCACGGCAGCCATTATACTTAGGGTGTTCCTTCATTTACCCGGAGTACCCCTCATGGCCAGTTCTTCATTGGGATTGCAGCAGGTCAAGGTGATCGCCCTGGCGGTGTCCGACAAGGCGAGGGCAGAGCGCTTCTACGCTGAGGTGCTCGGGCTGGCGCCGGCCACCGAGGGTGGCGAGGCGGTGGGCTTCCAGCTGGGGGAGGTGACCCTGCTGCTCAAGGACGACTGGTACGGCCGGCCCACGGCCGAGCCCAACCCGCGCCTCACCCTGGCCTGCGATCACGCCCCGGATACCGAGGCCCGGCTGCGGGAGCGGGGCGTGACCATCGCCGATCCGGTGGCGCTGTACGACGATCTCTTTCACATCGGCAGCTTCCTGGACAGCGAGGGCAACAAGCTGTGGTTCTGCTCGCCGCGCTTGTCCTGACAGCCTCTTTACCATCCGCGCTGCGCCGCCGGCGGCCTCCGGCCACCGGCGCCTTTCGCTTATCCGGAGCCGACATGACCCGCCATTACCGTATCGAACCGGCCCAGCCCGTCCACCTGCCCCTGCTGCCGGACATAGAGCGGGCGGCGGCGGCGTTGTTCCCGGCGTCGGTGATCCCGCCCGCCCTCAGGCAGGGGGTGGTGTCGCAGTTGCGGCTGGAGCAGGCCCAGGCGGAGCGGCGGCTGTGGG
>NZ_NMUO01000037.1 GCF_002237365.1 Zobellella denitrificans | reverse complement strand
AGGGCCTGCTGACCGTGGCCAAGGAAGGCAAGATCAACGAATTCTCCGGCCGGGTGCTGGAAATCGAGGGCCTGCCCCAGCTGAAGGTGGAGCAGGCGTTCGAGCTGGCCGATGCCACCGCCGAGCGCTCCGCCGCCGGTTGTACCATCAAGCTGGACCAGGAGCCGATCGCCGAGTACCTGAACTCCAACATCGTGATGCTGAAGTGGATGATCGCCGAAGGCTACGGTGACCGGCGCACCCTGGAGCGGCGCATCAAGGGCATGGAAGAATGGCTGGCCAACCCGGAGCTGCTGGCCGCGGACGCCGATGCCGAGTACGCCCACGTGCTGGAAATCGACATGAGCGAGATCAAGGAGCCCATCCTGTGCGCGCCCAACGATCCGGACGACGCCCGCCTGCTGTCCGAGGTACAGGGCGAGCAGATTGAAGAGGTGTTCATCGGCTCCTGCATGACCAACATCGGCCACTTCCGCGCCGCCGGCAAGCTGCTCGACAAGTACAAGGGCCAGCTGCCGACCCGGCTGTGGGTGGCGCCGCCGACCAAGATGGACAAGGATCAGCTGACCGCCGAGGGCTACTACGGCATCTTCGGCCGGGTCGGTGCCCGCATCGAGATCCCGGGCTGCTCCCTGTGCATGGGCAACCAGGCGCGGGTGGCGGACAACAGCACCGTGGTGTCCACCTCCACCCGCAACTTCCCCAACCGCCTGGGCAAGGGTGCCAACGTCTACCTGGCGTCGGCCGAGCTGGCGGCGGTGGCGGCGATCCACGGCAAGCTGCCGACGGTGGCGGAGTACCTGGAGTACGCCCAGGAGCTGAACGCCACGGCGGCGGACACCTACCGCTACCTGAACTTCGACGAGCTGGACAGTTACCTCGAGAAGGCCGATACCGTGATCTTCCAGCAGGCCATCTAAACGCCTCCTCGGAACACGCTGAACCAAAGCCAGCCCTCGGGCTGGCTTTCTCTACTTGATGAAAAAGTCGTCTGTTTCACAGGCATGAGTCGGACAAAGGGCCAGCTCCGCCGACACGCTTCAAGCACATCCCTGTGTCGCTCGGCACATGCCGAATGTCGCGGAAACCGTCGGTATCGCCGCGCTGCGACTTGTCACTGGCAACTCGGTCGCGACGATACCTCCGGTGCAAGGCGCTTCGCGCCCCCTGGCATGTGACGGTCGGCGGAGTCGTTCCCTTTGTCCGTCTGTTTTGGAACTAGCGTTGCCTGTTCAGGTAAGTCCGAAGCTTTGTCAGCAGTCTGCAAAAGCCAGCCCGGAGGCTGGCTCTTTGACAAGGGTGATTTAAGCCGGTGCCGGCCTGACCCGCCTCACCATGACGTCCCGGTAATCCCCTTACACCTCCCGCTCGAACAACTCCCCAAGCCGTACCTTGTAGGCTTCCCGGATATGGTTGCGGGCGGCCTGCTCCGCCGCCGCCGCGTCACGCTGCTCGATGGCATCCACGATCAGGCCGTGCTCCCGGCGGGCCGCCTCGGGCCGGCCGGCCTTGGCCAGGGTGGTGGGGCCGAGCAACATCATCGACTCCTGCAGGGAGTTGAGCATCTTCAGCAGGTAGCGATTGTGGGCACAGCGATAGAGGGTGCCGTGAAACAGCCGGTTGTTCTTGACCAGATCCGCCGGCTCGCTGAACTGGGCGTCCCGCTCGCTGATCTCCCGCAGGAAAGTGATCTCCACCTCGGAAGCATGGCGGGCGGCCAGGAAGGCGGCGGTACCTTCCAGCACCTCCCGCATCGCATACAGCTCGTTGATCATGGCGTGGTCCAGCTCGGTCACTATCATGCCCCGGCTGGGGTCATTGGCCACCAGGCCCTCCATCAGCAAGCGGTTCAGCGCCTCTCGTACCGGCGTCCGGCTCAGGCCGGTACGGGTGGCCAGATCCGCCTCCCTCACCCGGGTACCGGGCGCCAGGGTCCCCTCCTTGATGGCATCGAGAATAAAACGATAGGCGAGTTCGCTGCGGGATTCGCCCCGCTCGCTGGTGGCGTCGTCCAGGGGTTTGGGTGTTTTTTTGGCTGTGGACATAAGCGTCGGATCACAAATTGAACATGTCGGGATAATACCAAGTGATACCGCTGTTGTCATTTTGTGTACCAATGTATACATTTGCATTCATCGGTATTCACTAAGGAACCCAAGATGATGCAAGAGACCCATCAGGCAACGGCGGACTGGCTCAAGGCCAGCTACGACGTGCTGGTTATCGGCGGCGGCAATGCCGCCCTGTGCGCCGCCCTGTCGGCCCGCGAGCAGGGCGCCCGCGTGCTGCTGCTGGAAAGCGCGCCCAAAGCCTGGCGCGGCGGCAACAGCAGTCATACCCGCAACCTGCGCTGCATGCACAAGGCCCCAACCGCGGTGTTAAACGACGCCTATCTGGAAGAGGAGTTTTTCGAGGACGTTTGGCGCGTGACCGGCGGACAGACCGACGAAGCGCTGGCCCGCTTTGTCATCCGGGCCTCGGAAACCTGCACCGACTGGATGAGCGGCTATGGAGTCCGCTTCCAGCCGTCCCTGGGCGGCACCCTGCACCTGGGCCGCACCAACGCCTTCTTCCTCGGCGGCGGCAAGGCCCTGGTCAATACCTACTACAAGGCGGCGGAGCGGATGGGGGTGACCATCGTCTATGAAGCCGAGGCGCTGGAGCTGGCCTTTCAGGGCAACCGTTTCGAGCATGCGGTCGTCCACTGGCAGGGCGACAACCACAAGGTGAGCGCCCGCTCCCTGGTGGTGGCTTCCGGCGGCTTCGAATCCAACCGGGAGTGGCTGGAAGAGGCCTGGGGCCCGGTGGCCAGGAATTTCCGCATTCGCGGCACCCGCTTCAACCAGGGCAAGATGCTGCGCGCCCTGCTCGACAACGACGCCCTCGCCATCGGCGATCCCACCCAGGGCCACGCGGTGGCCATCGACGCCCGCTCTCCCGAATACGACGGCGGTATCGTGACCCGGGTCGACTGCGTTTCCTTAGGCATAGTGGTCAACAACCAGGGCAAGCGCTTCTACGACGAGGGCGAGGATTTCTGGCCCAAGCGCTATGCCATCTGGGGTCGGCTGGTCGCCGGCCAGCCCGACCAGATTGCCTATTCCATCACCGACGCCAAGGCGGTGGGCCGCTTTATGCCCTCGGTCTTTCCCCCGGAGCAGGCCAATACCCTCGAGGAGCTGGCGAGGAAGCTGAATATTCCGGTGCATCCCCTGCTCAATACCGTGAAGGAATACAACGCGGCGGTGCAGCCCGGCGACTTCGATCACAGCGTGCTCGACAACTGCCGCACCCGGGGAGCCAGCCCCGAGAAGACCCACTGGGCGCAGACCATCGACAGCCCGCCCTTCTTCGGCTACCCGCTGCGCACCGGCATCACCTTCACCTACCTGGGCGTGCAGGTGGACAAGACCGCGAGGATGAAAATGAACAGCGGCGACATGGCGGACAACGTGTTCGCCGCCGGCGAGGTGATGGCCGGCAATATTCTCGGCAAGGGTTATGTCGCCGGTTTCGGCATGACCATAGGCACTGTATTTGGACGTATAGCCGGCGCGGAGGCCGCTCGACATGCAAAAAATTGATGTACTGATCCAGGAAGCGGACAAGAACCTGACCATCTGCAACGCCTGTCGTTACTGCGAAGGCTTTTGCCCGGTGTTTCCGGCCATGGAGCGGCGGCAGCATTTCGAGGCCGCCGATATCAACTACCTGGCCAACCTCTGCCACAACTGCAGCGAGTGCTACTACGCCTGCCAGTACGCGCCGCCCCATGAATTCGGGGTCAATATTCCCCAGTCGCTGGCGAAGATAAGAAAAGCCTCGTACCAGCACTATGCCTGGCCCGGCCCCTTCGCCCGCCTGTTCAATAACAACGGCCTGGTTGCCTCCCTCGCCCTGGGCCTGGGCGCCAGCTTTATCCTGCTGCTGTTTCTCGCTCTGAACGGCGGTCTGGGGCAGCTGTTCTCCGGCCATCATGGCGGGGATTTTTACGCCTTCTTCCCCCACAACACCCTGGTGCTGGCCTTCGGCAGCGTGTTCCTGTTCGCCATGCTGGCGCTGCTGATGGGCTTCCTCAACTTCTGGCGCGACAGCGGGGAAAAGATAAGGGATCTGGGTCACCTTTCCGCCTGGCGGCAGGCCTGGTCCGACGCCCTCAGCCTGCGCCACCTGCATGGCCAGGAAGACCGGGGTTGCACCTATCCGGACGACAACCATTCCCACTGGCGCCGGTATTTCCACCACTTCACCGCCTATGGCTTCATGCTGTGCTTCGCCGCCACCGCCACCGGCACCCTGTTTCACTATGTGCTGGGCTGGAGCGCCCCCTACGGCTTCTTCAGCCTGCCCAAGCTGCTCGGCACCCTGGGCGGCCTCGGCCTGCTGATCGGCCCCGCCGGCCTGCTGTATCTGAAGCGCAAGCGGGATCCCAATACCGCCGATCTGGAGCAAACCGGCATGGACATCGCCTTTATCGCCCTGCTCTGGCTCACCGCCTTTACCGGCCTGCTGCTAATGGTGCTGCGGGAAACCGGCCTGCTCGGGCTGATGCTGGTGATCCACCTCGGTTTCGTGATGTCGCTGTTCCTCACCCTGCCCTACGGCAAGTTCGTGCACGGCCTCTACCGCCTCGGTGCCCTGCTGAAAAATGCCCTGGAACAACGCCGGGAAGAGCAGGGGGTAGCCCTGGTCAGCCAGCCGCGCGAGAGCGGCGTCAAGTTTTACCAATCCATAAAAGACAATAAATAACAGGAAGTTACCAAACCAACCATGGAGGCAATAACATGACTATCTTTTCCGGCATACTGAAAAAACGGACCTCGGCCGGCTTGCTGGCGGCCCTGCTGCTGCCCGGCGCGGCCCTGGCGACCGAGCCCGCCTGGCAACCGGGCCGGGCCATCGAATATATCGCGCCGGCCAACCCCGGCGGCGGCTGGGACACCCTGGCCAGAACCACGGCCCGGGTGATCATGCAGGAGCGGCTCAGCCCCCAGAGCTTCGCCACCATCAACGTGCCCGGAGGTGGCGGGGCCGTGGCCTGGGCCCAGATAGCCCGGGATAGCAAGAACTCCCACAAGCTGTTCGTGACCAGCCCGCCCCTGATCCTGGTGCCGCTGGCGGGGATGTCCCGCTACGACCATGAGGATTTTACCCCCATCGCCCGGCTGATCACCGACTCGGCGACGGTGCTGGTGCGCAAGGACTCGCCCTACCAGACCCTGAATGACCTGCTGGATGCGCTGCGTGAAAACCCTCGGCTCAGCATCGGCGGCGGCAGCGCGCCCGGCTCATTGCACCACGTTTCCTTCGCCGGCCTGGCCATGGCCGCCGGGCTGAACGCCCGGGAGGTGAACTACGTTTCCTATTCCGGCGGCGGCGAGGCCATCATCAGCCTGCTGGGCGGGCACATAGAGGCGGTCAGCGCCGGCATCGGCGAGTCCTCGGGGCAAATTGCCGAATCCGGCCAGCTGCGCGCCCTGGGCATCGCCGCCGAGGAGCGGCTGCCGGGCACCCTGGCGGATATCCCCACCTACAAGGAGCAGGGGGTGGATTACACCTTCGATATCTGGCGCGGTGTCATGGGTCCCAAGGAGATGCCGGCCGAGGCCGTGGCCTACTACCAGGACCTCTATGTACGCATGCTCAACAGCGACAGCTGGCAACAGGCCCGGGATCAGTTGTCCTGGACCGACGCCTACCTCGACAGCCAGCAATTCGGCATCTTCCTGGATCAGCAGAAGAAACAGTTCGGCCGGGTACTGGCCGAGCTGGGGCTCCTCAAACACTAAGCGGATGCGCATGGGCGGGGCTCCGGCGGGAGCGCCGCCCCTCAACATGGCGGAATGAGGCAATGAAACACATCAATAGCAACAGAGTCATCGGACTGATCATGGGGCTGGTCTCCCTGGGCTACCTGTGGATGGCCTTCCGGATCCCCACTTTTCCGATGCCAAGACCCATCGACTCCGACTGGTTCCCCACACTGCTGGGCGCAGCCCTGCTGCTGCTGTCCATACTGTTGTGCCTGGAAAAGCAGGCCACCCCAGTCAAACGAGAAAAGGCTGCGCAGCAGGACCCCAAGGCCAGGGAGCAGACCAGCCAGTTGCTGATCACCCTGCTCGCCATTGCCGGCTATGCCTTCGGCCTGGAATGGCTGGGCTTTGTCCTGGCATCCAGCCTGTTCGGCATCGGCCTGAACCACTGCTACGGCTACCGGCGCCACCTCATCAGTGTCGTGGCGACGCTGGCGGTGGTGTTGTCGCTCTACCTCATCATGACCCGGCTGCTCGAGGTGCATTTGCCTCGGGGCCTGTTACCGTTTTAACCACCACAACGAGAACTTCGCAATGGACGCACTCCATGGTGTGCTCACCGGCTTTAGCGTCGCCTTTGAGCCAATGAACCTGCTCTATGTCTTTATCGGGGTCTTCGCCGGCACCATTATCGGCATGCTGCCGGGCCTGGGGCCCATCAGCGCCCTGGCCCTGATGATCCCCATGACCTTCGGCATGGATCCCTCCTCGGCCCTGATCCTGATGGCCGGGGTCTATTACGGCGCCATCTTCGGCGGCTCCACCTCCTCCATCCTGCTCAACGCCCCCGGCGTCGCCAGCACCGTCGCCACCTCCTTCGACGGGTATCCCCTGGCCCGCCAGGGCATGGCCGGCAAGGCCATGGCCATCGCCGCCTACTCATCCTTTGTCGGCGGCACCCTGTCAGCCCTGGCCCTGATGCTGGTGGCGCCCCTGCTGGCGAAAGTGGCGGTCAGTTTCGGCCCGGCCGAATATTTCGCCCTGATGCTGCTCGGCCTGACCGCCGTGGTCAGCCTGTCCGGCAAGTCCCTGGTCAAGGGCCTGATGGCGGCGGTGCTCGGCATGATGATCTCCATTGTCGGTATCGATCTGCAAACCGGCACCGAGCGCTACACCTTCGGCAGCCTGCACCTGCTCAACGGGGTCGAATTCCTGGTGGTCGCACTCGGCATCTTCGCCCTGGCGGAGGTGTTCAGCATGTTGCTGAAAAGCCGGGAAGAGCAGGCCACCGACAGCACCGCCAATATCGGTTCGCTCCGGTTGTCGCGCCGCGAAGTGAAAGAAATTGCCGCCCCCACCGGACGCAGCTCCCTGCTGGGTTTCTTTGTCGGCATACTGCCGGGTGCCGGTGCCACAGTCGCGTCCTTCCTCGGCTACATCATGGAAAAACGCCTGGCCAAGGACGGCCACAGCTTCGGCCAGGGCAACCTCAAGGGTGTTGCCGCGCCCGAGGCCGCCAACAATGCCGCCTGCACCGGCTCCTTTGTGCCGCTGCTGACCCTGGGGGTGCCCGGCTCCGGCACCACGGCCGTGCTGCTCGGCGCCCTGCTGGTCATGGGCATCACGCCGGGCCCCACCATGATGGAACAAAGGCCGGATGTGTTCTGGGGGGTTATCGCCAGCATGTATGTGGGCAACCTCTTCCTGCTGGTGCTGAACCTGCCGCTTATTCCCTATATCGCCCGGCTGCTCGACCTGCCGCGGCCACTGTTGCTGTCGCTCATCCTGATCTTCTGCATGGTCGGCATCTACGGCACCACCTTCGCCATCGCCGATCTGCTGCTGTTGCTGGGATTCGGCCTGCTGGGGCTGGGCATGAAACGCTTCGGCTTTCCGACGGCACCGCTCATCCTCGCCCTGATCCTGGGCAGCATGATGGAGGAATCCCTGCGCCGGGCGCTGCAAATCTCCGATGGCAGCTGGCTGACCTTCATCGACAAACCGATCGCCCTCTGGCTGTTGGTGCTCACCGCGGTATCACTGCTCTTTCCGTTGCTTAAACAGGGCCTGGGCCTATTGCGGCAAAAACCGGCAGCCGCCTGAACATATACCTTGCAGTGGGCTCCGGTTGGACGGCGCCCACACAGTGAAGACCAGATCACCACGCAGTTCAAAAGTTAATCAAAAACGTGGATGGAGAGACAACAGGGATTGCCTCAACAAGGCTCCACCCTCCGCAAAAACACGGCCAGGCTGGGCGCCAACACCCCGATGCGGCCCTTGCCCAGGCGCTCCAGCAGTACCTCGCCGCTGTCGTTGTCCAGGGTCACCAGGCGTTGCTCGTCCCGGCAGCTGGCCAGAAACCAGCTGGCCGGCAGGCCCAGCTTTCTCAGCATCAACTGATGGCCTATCTGGTTCTGCTGCAGCCGCTCGAAGTCGTCCTGGTTCCAGGGCTGCAGCAGGGTGAGGAAGAGCCCCTTGAAACACACCGGCAGGTTGCCGGCGAAATAGTGACCGAAAAAGGCGCCGAGGGCCGGATGCACCGGCATCGCCAGGGCGGTGGCCAGGTTATCGAAGCCGCCCGGCTCGTGGCGCTCCCAGGGGCGCCAGGCTACCCGACCATCGATGGCCGGCGGCAGCTCCGCCGGCGACGGATAGGCGGGATCATGCTCCACCAGGGGGAGGCCGCCGTGCCGCCGCACCCGCTCGAACAAGGCAGCCAGGGCCACCACCACTTGATCTTGCATGCCAAAGTCCCACAATAAGGCCAGAAAGCCGCATCTTATCAACCGGAACCCGAAATGACACCCGAGCAGAAGTACCAGAACAGCCAGGCGCTGGACGCCCTCCCCCTCGGCAAGCAAAGCAGCTATGTGTGCGAATACGATCCCGCCCAGCTGCAGCCCGTGCCCCGCAGCCTGAACCGGGACGATCTCGGCCTAGAGGCCGGCGCCCTGCCCTTCGGCGGCGAGGATCTGTGGAACCTGTACGAACTGTCCTGGCTCAACAACAAGGGCAAGCCGGTGGTGGCCATGGGCGAGGTGCACATACCGGCCACCAGCACCAACCTGATCGAGTCCAAGTCGTTCAAGCTCTACCTGAACAGCTTCAACCAGAGCCGCTTCGACAGCCTGGAAGAAGTCGCCGACCTCCTCACCCGGGATCTGTCCCTCTGTGCCCAGGGCCAGATCAAGGTCCGGCTGTACGAGCTGGCCGCCGCACCGGCCCAGTTCGGGGTGCTGCCCGGCGACTGCATCGACGATCTCGACGTCGAAATAGACCGCTACCAACCCGACGAATCCCTGCTCGCCGACGCCATCGAGGAGGAAGAAGTGCAGGAAACCCTGCATTCCCACCTGCTCAAGTCCAACTGCCTGGTGACCGGCCAGCCGGACTGGGGCAGCGTGATGATCCGCTATCAGGGTCCCCGCATCCGCCGGGAGGCGCTGCTGCGCTATCTGGTGTCCTTCCGCCAGCACAACGAGTTCCACGAACAGTGCGTGGAGCGCATCTTCATGGATCTGATGCACCACTGCCGGCCCAAGGAACTGACGGTCTACGCCCGCTACACCCGTCGCGGCGGCCTGGACATCAACCCCTACCGCAGCAACGTGGCCGGCAAGGCCGCCAATGTCCGCCTGCTGCGCCAGTAAGCCCCCGGGCGGCAGTCCGATGCCGCCCGGATCGCGCCCCGGGCTGGACTCCCTCCGGCCGGCTCCGTAAACTGCCTTGTTATCCGTGTTGTTTCGGTACTCTTTATCGTGATCTTTTCTGTCGCCGTCCTGGTATCGCATCTGGCGGGTGCGCCGCCGCTGTCGCCATACCAACCCGAGCCCAACGAGTTGCTTCGGGCGCGACAGCTTATGCTGAGCCGGCCCAACGAATGCGTGGCGCTCACCAACTACTTTCTGCAACGCAAGGAAGTCGATCCGGCGCAGATGATCAACTCGCGCCAGGACTTCGACCATCAGGAACTGGCCCGGCTCTACCGCACCCGGGAGCAGAGCCTGGCCGCCTGGCAGATCCAGGCCCTGTGCCAGGCCAACGAAGGGCTGCTGCTGCCCGCCGATGCCAGCATCAACCAGGCCATCGAACTGGCCAGGCGCCATCACCAGCCCGAACAGCAGGCCACCGGTCTGCTGCTCAAGGCCAAGCTGTCCCTGGCCCGGCAGCAGCCCGAGCAGGCCCAGGCACAGCTGGACGAAGCCGCCGCCCTGCTCGGGCCCGAGGCCGCCGCCCCGCTGTACGACGCCCTGCAACTGCTGCAGGCCGGCACCCTGCTTCACCTGCACCGTTTCGACGAAGCCCGCCAGGCCTTCGAACAGATCCGCCGGCAGGCCCTGCAACAGGGAGACGCCCTGCAGCAGGCCTGGGCCAACTACCTGTTGGGCGAATATTATCAATGGCTGCAGCAGGGCGAACTGGCCCTGGCCCATTACGTGGAAACCCTGGATCTGCTGAGCAAGCGCCGCCAGTACTACCTCAAGGCGATGGCGGCGGACAAGGCGGCCAGCCTGTACGCCGCCCTGGGGGAGGCCGACAAGGCGGTCCAGTATGCCAGCCTGGCCACCACCGAGTTCGAGCTGCTGGGCAACCCGCCCCTGTTGATCGGCTCCCTGCTCAACCTGGGCCGGGTCACCCGTGCCGGCAACGATGCCAACCTGGCCCTGGTGTATTTCTTCAACGCCCTCGACCTGGTCAAACTCCAGGGCGATGCCGAGCTGATGGCCCGGCTGCACCTGGAAATCGGCCATGCCTACCTGCTGCTGCAATCCTTCGACGAGGCCCGCCATTACCTGGGCCTGGCCCGTTCCGCCTTCGAACGCAGCCAGGACATTCCCCGCCAGATAGATACCCTGCTGCAACTGGGCCGGCTGCATCTGGCCCAGCAGGAAACCGGCCTGGCCCTGTTGCAGCTGGAGCGGGCCAAACAGCTGGCCGAGCAGCGGGATGACGTGCCCCGGCTCATCGAAATTCATCACCAACTGGCGCAGTTGTTCGAGAGCAGCGGCAACATGAGCCAGGCCCTGGTGCACCACAAGGCCTTCCACGCCTATTTCGAACGGGCCAGCCGGCTCAACCGGCTGCTGACCCAGAGCCTGGTGCAGGGCAACGATCTGCAGTTGCAGCAGGAACGGGAGCTGACCGAACTGCGCCGGCAGGGCGAGGATCTGCAGCAGGACCGGCAACGCTTCGCGCTGCTGGCGGCCAGCCTGAGCCTGATCGCCCCCCTGCTGCTCTACGGCATGATCCGCAACCATATCCGCAGCCGCCGGCTGCAGCACGACAACAAGGAACTGAACCGGCTCCTGCTGCTCGAGCCGAGAACCAACCTGCCCAACTGGCGCCAGTTGATGCAGCGGCTGCCCCAGGAGATGGCCAAGCGCCAGCAGCGCTCCGAACAGTGGTATCTGAACGAAGCCGAAGCTCAGCCCTTCAACGACAAGATTTACTACTTCCTGCTCCATGTCCCCTTCATGGTCGACCTGAGCGAGCGGGTCGGCCTGGAGCATGCGGCCGCCATCCAGAAGAAACTGGGCGATTATCTGCAGGGACGCATCCATCCCAAGGCCCGGATCTACGATCTGCGGGAAGGCCAGTTCATCTATGTCATCTCCCAGCGCCAGGTGGTCGACCTGAACCAGACTCTATCGAGTCTTGAACGGATGTTTACGGAATTTCCCTGCCAATTTGAGCTTGATCGACGTCTGGCCATCGGTATCATCGGACACCCGTTCCTGCCCAAAGCCCCGCACGCCCTGGACGATATGCGGCTGGGCGATATCCTGTATCTGGCCATGGCCGCCGCCCTCCAGCTGGCGGAGCGCACCGGCGAGCAGGCCTGGGTGGAACTGCTGGCGGTCGACTGCCAGCAGGCGGCATTTTTTAACGGCGAAATACGCCACTGTTGCATACAGGCTATCCTGAAAGGACTGGTCAAGGTCAACAGTTCCCATAAGAAACAACAGATTGACTGGCATGCCCTGGCTCCCGAGCCGGCAGCCCCGATATAATGTCAAAGGCCCGCCTGCGCTAGGCTGTAAGGGTAAACAATGGACAATCTCAACGATAAGCAGATGTTAAAGGAATTGACATCGGTTATTGACAAGCTGGGTGATGTGCTTGCCGATCTGCAACGGCAGGAAAACCTGGCGACGCTCCATCATGCCCAACAGGCGAGCCATGAACAGAACAACGGCATCTGGCAAAAGCTGTTTGTCGGCCAGCCCAGGTCCACGCCCCCCTCGCCTTCGGCGAGCGACCTGACCAGGCTGCTGGCGGATTTTGAGCACCTGCTTGGCCGCTTGCGCCACCAGCAGGGGCAGTTGCACCGGCTGCAACAGTTCAATGGCCAGAAGTTGCAGCAGGTGGCGCAGGCGCTGCAGCAGTCGCCCTTCACCCCCGCCCGGGCCAGGGCGTTGCTGGCCGAACTCGCCCGCCTCGACGGCGGCGCCCATCAGGGCCTGCTCTGGCAACTGCTGGACTGCTACCAGGAGTCCCTCCGGCTCTGTCTCGAGCAGGAACAGCGCAGCCGGGCCCACCAGCACGAACTCTGCTCCCGGCTGCAGCAACTGATCGACGAGCTGCACTTTTCCGGCGACGTCGGCGCCGAACTCGCCAAGATCCAGAGCCAGCTGCTGCAACAGCGGGACGGCCTCGCCCTCCCCCCGCTGTGCCTGCGCCTGATCGAGCTCACCATAGAAGGCTGCCGGCAGGAACGCCAGAACTCGACCCTCTTCCTCGCCAGGCTCAATACCAACCTGGGGGAAATGCACCACAACTTCGCCATCTCCCTGAGCGAGGGGCAGGCCCTGTTCGATGCCCGTACCCACCACGGCCATCATATCGCCGGCGAACTCAGGGCCATCGGCGAGCACCTGGTCAGCCAGGACAACGAACAGCTGAAGGAAGAGATAGAACTGCGCCTGCGCAGCATCACCCACGTGCTGGTGCAGCACGAGCGGCTGCAGGAGCGGGAACAGTCGCTGCTGAACCGGATGAACGCCATGGAGCTGCAGATCCAGGAGCTCAAGCAGGAGACGGAAGACTTCAAACAGCGGCTCAGCGTCCAGAGCGAGAAGCTGTTTATCGACAGCCTGACCCAGATCTACAACAGGGCCGCCATGGAAGAACGCCTGGAGGTGGAATACCGCCGCTGGCTGCGCTACCAGGAGCCGCTGTGCATCGCCCTGCTGGACATCGATTACTTCAAGGACATCAACGACAGGTACGGACACCTGGCGGGAGACAAGGCGCTGCGCCTGATCGCCCGCACCATCCAGAAGAGCCTGCGGGACAGCGACTTCGTCGCCCGCTTCGGCGGCGAGGAGTTTGTGCTGCTGCTGCCCAATGTCAATCCGGACAAGCTGAATACCCCCCTGGAAAAACTGCGCGAGCAAATAAGAAATATTCCGTTTCGCTTTAAAGATGAGCGCGTTACCATCACCGCTTCCATCGGTGCCACCCTGTTCCGAACCGGGGACAGCACCACTTCAGCCCTGGAGCGCGCCGATCAGGCCCTGTACCGTGCCAAGCACGCGGGACGCGACCAAACCGTCATGGCCTGACACCAACAACCTTATGCACGGGAGTGACCATGATCACCCATATCAATCCGGTCGGCAGCATGAACCTGCTGTCCCAAATCGAGGTCGACCGCCTCAAGCAGTCCGCCTCCGGCGATCTCTACCAGCTGTTTCGCAACTGCGCCCTGGCGGTGCTCAACTCCGGCAGCAAGACCGACAGCTCCAAGGAAATACTGGAACGATACAAGTCCTTTGACATCAACGTGATACGTCGTGAACGCGGGGTCAAGCTGGAGCTGTTCAACCCACCGGATCACGCCTTTGTCGACGGCGAAATCATCCGCGGCATCCAGGAGCACCTGTTCTCGGTGCTGCGGGACATCATCTACGTCAACAGCCAGTTGCAGAGCGTCAAGCAGTTCAACCTGACCTCGTCGCTGCACATCACCGATCTGGTGTTCTCCATACTGCGCAACGCCCGCGCCGTGCACCCGGGGGTGGATCCCAGCATGGTGGTCTGCTGGGGCGGCCACTCCATCAACCCGGTGGAATACCAGTACACCCGCGAGGTCGGCAACGAGCTGGGACTGCGGGAACTCAACATCTGTACCGGCTGCGGCCCGGGCGCCATGGAGGGGCCGATGAAGGGCGCCGCCGTGGGCCACGCCAAGCAGCGGGTATCCGGCAGCCGCTACATCGGCCTGACCGAACCCTCGATCATCGCCGCCGAGCCGCCCAATCCCATCGTCAACGAGCTGGTGATACTGCCGGACATCGAGAAGCGCCTGGAAGCCTTCGTGCGCCTGGGCCACGGCATCATCATCTTCCCCGGCGGCGTCGGCACCGCCGAGGAGATCCTGTACCTGCTCGGCATCATGATGCACCCGGAAAACCGCCACCAGCCGCTGCCCATCATCCTCACCGGGCCCAAGGAAAGCGCCAACTACTTCCGCAGCGTGGACGAGTTTATCGGCAACACCTTGGGATCCGAGGCCCAGTCCCTGTACCAGATCATCATCGACGATCCGGCGGAGGTGGCCCGCCGGGTCAAGAACGCCATGCCGCTGGTGCGGGATTACCGCAAGTCGGTGGGCGATGCCTACTCCTTCAACTGGTCGCTGAAGATAGAGCCGGAGTTCCAGCTGCCCTTCGTCCCGGATCACGACAGCATGGCCAACCTCAACCTGCACTGGGAGCAGGCGCCCCAGCAACTGGCGGCCAACCTGCGCCGGGCCTTCTCCGGCATAGTGGCGGGCAACGTCAAGGAAGGCGGCATCCGCGCCATCGAGAAGAAGGGCCCCTTCCTGATCAACGGCGATCCCAAGCTGATGAAGATGATGGACAAGCTGCTGCAGCAGTTCGTGGAACAGCAGCGGATGAAGCTGCCCGGCTCGGCCTACGTTCCCTGCTACCGCATCCACCGCTGAGCCGGGAGCGGCATGCAGCTACTGATCCTCGACGCCCTCAACCTGATCCGCCGGCTCTACGCGGTACAGGAAAACCGGCAGCAGGACACGGCCGCGGCCCTGGTGGCCACCGAGGCGGCCCTGAACCACGCCGCCGGCCGCCTGCTCGAGCGCTTTGCGCCCAGCCATGTGGTGGCGGTGTTCGACGGCGCCCCGCAAGGGTTCCGCCACCGGCTCCATCCCGGCTACAAGGCCGGCCGGGCGCCCATGCCCGAGGCCCTGGCCGGCCACCTCGACCGGCTGCAGCAGGGGTTGTGGCAACTGGGCATCGACGCCCTGCTGTCGGATACGGACGAGGCTGACGATCTGGTCGCCACCCTGTCCCGTACCCTGTCCCGGCATGGCCTGGCGGCCACCATCGTCTCCACCGACCAGGGCTTCTGCCAGTTGCTCGGCCCCCATACCCGGCTGTGGGATCATTTCAACCAGCGCTGGCTGGACACGGCTTATGTGCAGCAACACTATGGCCTGCAACCGGCACAGCTGGTGGATTACTGGGCCCTGACCGGCGTCTCCGGCAGCCAGATCAAGGGGGTGCCGGGCATCGGCCCCAAGCGGGCCAAGGCCCTGTTGCAACAATTCGGCAACCTCGACAGCCTGCTGGCCGCCGAGCCGGTCAGCAAAGAACAAAAAACCGTACAGCAGCACAAACACGACGCCCTGCTGGCCAGGCAGCTGGTGAGGCTGGTGGATGATATCGAGCTCGGCTTCAACCTCAAGGATCTGCGGTACCGGCCTTCAACTAAAGGGCCATAGGCAAAATGCGCCAAAAATGTTATAAATGCCGCGCAAAACAACTTCCCCTACCTCTGTAACTGATAACGGAAAAACTGCCCATGAGTAAACGCAGTATTACCGTGATCCCGGGTGACGGCATAGGCCCCAGCATTATCGATGCCGCCCTGCAGATCCTGGATCACGCTGGTTGTGACTTTCACTACGACTACGCCGACGCCGGCCTGATGGCCCTGGAAAAACACGGCGAACTTCTCCCCCAAGCCACCCTCGACCTCATCGCCAAGAACAAGATTACCCTGAAAGGCCCCCTGACCACCCCGGTGGGCGGCGGCTTCACCTCCATCAACGTCTCGCTGCGCAAGCTGTTCAACCTGTACGCCAACGTCCGTCCGGTGGTGTCTTTCGAAGGCACCAAGAGCCGGTTCGAGAACATCGACATCATCACCATCCGTGAAAACACCGAAGGCATGTACTCGGGCGCCGGCCAGAAGCGCTCCGACGACAACGCCAGCGCCGAGGCGATGAGCATCATCACCCGCGAAGGCGCCGAGCGCATCGTGGTGTTCGCCTATGAGCTGGCCCGCAACGAAGGCCGCAAAAAAGTGACCATAGTGCACAAGGCCAACATCCTCAAATCCACCTCCGGCCTGTTCCTGGACGTGGCCCGGGAAGTGGCCAAGCGCTACCCGGACATCGAAACCAACGAGATGATCGTGGATGCCGCCTGCATGAACCTGGTGATGTATCCCGAGCGCTTCGACGTCATCGTCACCACCAACCTGTTCGGCGACATCCTCTCGGATCTGTGCGCCGGCCTGGTGGGCGGGCTGGGCATGGCCCCCGGTGCCAACATCGGCAAGGACGTGGCGATTTTCGAGGCGGTGCACGGCTCGGCGCCGGACATCGCCGGCCAGAACATCGCCAACCCCTGTTCGGTGATCCTGGCCTCCATCCAGATGCTGGAGCACCTGGGGATGCAAGACAAGGCCCGCCAGATCCGCGAGGCGGTGCGCAAGACCATCGCCGAAGGCAAGACGGTCACCCGGGATCTGGGCGGCACCGCCAGCACCACCGAGTTTACCCAGGCGATCATCGCCAACCTGTAAGGTAAAAAGGGGGCTTCGGGCCCCCTTTCTCTTTCCTGCCTGCTCGCCCCCGCCCCGCTGCTATAGTTAGCTATAACGGAAGAACGAGGCGACGATCATGGACAGTCGACTGGTGCTTATTTTTCTGCTCCTGCCCCTGCAGACGCAGGCCCAGGAGCTGCGCTTTAGCATAGACCCCCAACAACTGATCAGCGACACCCCCAAGCGCTACGGCCTGGATCTGGAACTGCGGGAAAATGAAGACGGCAATGCCCGTCTGGCCGCCTACCCCCGGCTGCAGCTGACCCCGGAAAGCTCGGTGAGCCTGTCGATAAAGGACTACAGACCCAACCTTAACCTGGAAGGCGACGGCTACAAGACCTCGCTCAGGCTCAGGGGCGACGGGGTCAAGCTCAGTATCAGGCCCAGGGATCCCCGCAACCGCCTGGAGGTGGACCTGAAAATCACCGACGACGAATCCAGCCTAGACCTTAGGTACAAGTTTTGACACCTTGCGCGGCTGGAACACATGCACCGTGATCTCTTCCCGGTCGTGGTAGAGCTGCTTGGCCTGCACCTGGAAGCCACCCAGTTGGTCGAGCTTCTCTTGTAGTTGCTGCAGGTTGTACACCGCCTCGGCGTAACGCTTCTTCATCGGCAACTTGAGGTTGAAGATGGCCTCCTGGCAGTCTTCGCTCACCAGCCAGTCCGCCATCAGCGCCACCACCCGGGCCGGCTTTTCCACCATGTCGCACACCAGCCAGTAGATGTTCTTGCGCACCGGCCGCCACTTGAAGCCGTCTTCCCGGTAGTGCTTGACCTGGCCGGTGTCCATCAGGCTCTGGGCCATGGGGCCGTTGTCCACCGCCGCCACCATCATGCCCCGGGCCACCAGCTGGTAGGTCCAGCCGCCGGGCGCGGCGCCCAGATCCACCGCCCGCAGGCCGGAGGTGAGCCGGGTCTCCCATTCCTCCCGCGGGATAAACACATGGAAGGCCTCCTCCAGCTTGAGGCTGGAGCGGCTGGGCGCGTCGGCGGGAAAGCGCAGCCGGGGGATGCCCATGTGGAAGGGCGAGTGGTTGTAGGAATAGGAGTAGCCCAGCATCAGCCGGTTGTTGGCGGTAAAAAACAGGTGCAGGGTCGGCCTGTTGCGGGCCTCGGCCCGGGTCAGCACGCCCTTGCCGCGCAGTGCCTGGCGCACCGGCACCGTGAACTTGCGGCAGAAGCGGGACAGCTCCTTGCCCTCGTTGGTGTCCGGGGTTTCCACCCGGATATCACCGCACAGGGGCATGCCCTCGGCCGCCGCCACTATGGGGCTTATCCGGTCCTCCAGGGGCAGATCCTGGAGTTCGGCCCAGACCACCAGCATCTGGCGGGCGAAGATCAGCTCCCGGAACGGCAGCTTGCGCGCCAGCAGATCGCCGTCTTCCGGCTGGAAGCATTCGTACACCACAAAGCCGCTGTCGTCCTTGGCGCGGGCAAAGCCGGGGCAACCCATGGCCGCCGCCCTGTCCTGAATTTCCGCCGCCGCTTCCTTCTCGAATCCAGGACGGCAATAGATCAATAACTGTTTCATTCAGACCTCAACCAGGCACGACCGGCCAGCAACAGACTCAGCCAGCCAGCCATGAAACCGACGCCCCCCAGGGGCGTCAGCCAAGCGATACCCTTGGTGCCGAACAGCACCAAGGCATAGATACTGCCACTGAACAGCAAGATGCCCAGGGCAAAGAAAGCGGCGGCCAGGTGCAGTTGCCACAGCGGCCGCCCGCGCAGCGCCAGGGTCACCAGCAGCAGCGCCAGGGCGTGATGGAACTGGTACTGCACCCCGGTGTTGAAGGCCGAGACCAGATGACCGGCGACGCCGCTCGCCGCCAGCCCGTGGGCGCCGTAGGCACCGAGGGCGGTGGCACTCAGGCCGAACCCGGCCGCCAGATAAAACCAGAGTTTAACGAGCAAGGACAAACCTCCTCATCCCGGCCACTATCGTCGCCAGGTTATGTTCCAGGCTGGTGCCCGAGGACTTGCGCGGGCTGAAGCCGTGATCGCCGTCCTTGATCCAGAGCGTCTCCACGCCCTCGGCCAGATCGTACCCGGCCACCGCCGCCCGGTTGCCGAAGCTGTCCCGCTCCCCCTGCACCAGCAGGGTCGGGGTCGCGATGCTGGCCAGGTGCTGGCCGCGAAAGCGCTCCGGCTTGCCCGGTGGATGGAAGGGAAAGCCCAGCAGGATCAGTCCCCGGGGCGAAAGCTCGTCGGCCACCAGCGAGGCCATGCGCCCGCCCATCGACTTGCCCGCCAGGAACAGCCGGGGATGGGCGAATTCCGCCGCCAGCTCCCGCCAGCAGGCCAGCAGCACCGGCTCCCTGTCCGGCGGTCGGCGGCGCCCGTCGTCCCGGGTTTTCTGCATGTAGGGAAACTCGAAGCGGATCACCTGGATCTGCTCGTCACCCAGGCCGCTGGCCAGGGTCTCCAGCACCTCGTGTGTCATGCCGGCGCCGGCGCCGTGGGCCAGCAGCACCCGGTGGCCGGCATCATCGGATCCGTTTTTCAGCACCTTGCTCATCCGTTCAGGGCCTTCTGTTTTTCTTCCTTGGTCACCAGCGCCAGCATCCATTCGCGGAAGGCCGCGATCTTGCCGAGCGCCGCCTGGGACTCGTGGCACACCAGGTAATAGGCGTTCTTGGACATCAGCACCTGCTCAAAGGGACAGACCAGGCGGCCGGCGTCGATCTCCGGCTGGGTCAGCACGCTGTGCCCCAGGGCCACCCCCTGGCCGTGGATGGCGGCCTGGATCACCATGGAGGAGTGGCTGAAGATGGGCCCCTGGTTGACGTTGGCCGCCTGGATATCGAGCTGCTTGAACCAGGCCTTCCAGTCCCGCCGCGAGGTATCGTGCAGCAGCGTATGGCGGGTCAGATCCTCCGGCGTGCGCAGGGGCTTGGTGCCCATCAGCAGCATGGGCGAGCACACCGGGATCAGGTATTCCGCATGCAGCTTGTCGGCCCGCAGCCCCGGCCAGTTGCCCTTGCCGTAATAGATGGCCACGTCCACGTCGTCGGTGAGCGAGCCCTCGTCCAGGTCCACCGCCTTGATGCGCACGTCTATGTCCGGATGCACCTCGCTGAAGCGTACCAGCCGGGGCACCAGCCACTGGATGGCGAAGCTGGGCTGCAGGCTGACGGTGAGCGCGCCCTTGGCGCTGCGCGCCAGCAGCCGCTCGGTGGCGTCGGAAATGGCGGAAAAGATGTCCTTGATCTCCAGGAAGTAGCTCTGCCCTTCCTCGGTCAGCAGCAGGGAGCGGTTGCGCCGCCGAAATAATTTAATGCCCAGGTACTCCTCCAGCCCCTTGATCTGGTGGCTGATCGCCGCCTGGGTCACGAACAGCTCTTCCGCCGCCCGGGTAAAGCTCAGGTTGCGGGCGGCGGCTTCGAACGCCTTGAGCGCGTTGAGCGGGGGTAGTCGCCGGGACATCGATACCTCGATAAGGTTTTCTAATGGCGGGGATTATAGGTGGGCGCCGCACGACAAGCCAGCACCGCCACCACAAAGCCACGGAATAGTTGCGGGCGGCCACCCTGCCCCGCCAGGATATTCATTTCATGCCCGCGCCTCTGCTACACTGGGCGGGTTCTCTTCTCACTTCGATATAAGCCGAAAGACTCAGGATCCCATGATTGATCTGCTTCCCGTATCCCTGCTCGACTGGTTGATGTTCGCCCTGGTGGCGCTGCTGGTATTGCTGATCGCATTCAGCCTGCTGCGCCGGCTGTGGCGGGGCAGCCCCAAAAACCCCTACCGGCAGAAGCTGCTGTTCAGCGCCGAGTCCGCCGCCGCCCTGCGGCTGCTGGATAGCGCCCTGGGCCGGGAGCTCAGGGTCTTTCCCTGCGTGAGCATGAGCGAGGTGCTGGAACTCAACCCCGACCTCAAGAAAGCCCACCGGGAGCAGGCCTGGCACGAGCTGTTCGGCGAAAAGCTGGACTTCGTGCTCTGTTCGCCCAAGGATCTCAAGGTGCGGGGCGCCGTCATGCTGGTGGACGACAGCCTGAGCAAGACCGACGGCCGCCAGCGCCATCGGCTGTTGCAGAACATCAGCGACGCCGGCCTGCCCCTGATCCACCTCTCGCCCAAGGACTGGCCGGGTGCGGAAGAGCTGCGCGAGGAAATTCTGGCCGCGGTCAGCCACCGGCCGCTCGATCTGCCCATCCTGGGGCGGGGCCGGGTGGAGCCGGTGATCCGCCTGTCCGACCAGGATTTGCCGGAAGACAACGACGAGCCCCGTTTCCGGCTGTGAAATAAGACGGGCGGGCAGCGGGGTCTTCTCCATGACCTCCCCACCAGAAGGAGCCGACATCATGATAAGACCGGGCCTGTTCGTCCTCTCCCTGCTGCTGTTCGGCTGTTCCAGTGACGGCTGGCAGTCCGCCAGCCGGGCCCCGGCCGGCATAGCCCCGGATCCGGCCAGCACCCCCGAAGCGGTGATCCAGGTGTACGGCGCCGACGCCTGGGGTTGGCGCGGCTGGTTTGCGGTGCACACCTGGATCGCGGTCAAGCCCAGCAGGGCCGAGCAGTATACCGTTTATGAAGTCATCGGCTGGCGGGTACGCCGCGGCCTGCCGGCACTGCGGGTGGCCCGGGATCACCCCGACCGCCATTGGTTCGGCGCCGAGCCGACCATACTGCTCGACCGGCGTGGCCCCGGGGTGGACGAGCTGATCGCCCGGATCGACAGGGCGGCGCAGGCCTACCCCTGGAAAGATCAGTACCGGCTGTTCCCCGGCCCCAACAGCAACACCTTTCCGGCCTGGATCGCCCGCCAGGTGCCCGAGCTGGGCCTGAAGCTGCCGCTGCGCGCCATCGGCAGCGGCTGGGCCCGGTGGACGCCGGACTAACGCCAGACGGCCCGCAGCGGCGTGTTGGCGCCGTAGTGGTGCAGGATCTGCGCCTGCAGCAGCTCGGCGGTGGCCAGGGCGTCGGTCAGGGCGTGGTGGGGATGGTAATGGGGCAGGTGATAACGGCCGCGGCTGTCGGCCAGGCGGATGGACACCGGCCTTTGACCCCGCAGCCGGGCCCAGAGCCCGAGCGGTTTGCGCCGGTGCAGCCGCGCCTCCAGATCCATGGTGTCCACCACCGGAAAGCGAATACCCTCGTTCAGCCGGGCCCGCAGCGCCCGATCCAGAAAGCCCCGCTCGATGGCCCTGTGATGCACCACCACCACCTTCCCGGCCAGGGCACAGAGCAACTCATCCAGCACCAGCAGCAGATCCGGCGCCTCCTGCACCGCCGAGTGGGTAATGCCGTGGATCACCACCGACTCCTCGGCCAGCGGCTTGTGGGGGTTGAGGATCCAGTGGGCCGACTCCCGCACCCGGATACGCCTCAGATCGAAGGGCACCAGGCCGATGCTGACGATGGCGTCCCTGCGGAGATCCAGGCCGGTGGTTTCGACATCCAGGGCCACGAAGGGCACCTCGCCCAGGGGCCTGTCTCCCTCTACCGCCCCGGCCCGGTAGTAACGCTGCAGCCGGTAGTCCCGGGCCGAGCGGGCCAGCTGGCCGAACAGCTCGGGCCATTCCGGGGTGGGCGCCGGTGCGGGTGGACGCTGGGGCCGCAGGTAGAACATGGCCCTACCCCGCCCGGTTGGGCTGGTAGCGGAACTTCAGGAACTTCTGGGCATGGCTCAGGATCTGGAAGGCATCCTTCAGGTTGCGGCGCTCAAAGTCCGACAGGTGTTCCGGCTCTATGTTGTTGTCGGGCTCCCGCCCGGCCACCAGATCCAGGGCCTGGTGGCGGATGCGCACCATGGCGATGAACTCCATGGCATCCCGCAGATCCGGCCCCCGTCCCTTGGGCAGGATGCCGGCCTCGATCACGTCCTTCAGCCGTTCGAAGGAATTCTGGGCCCGGGAACCCACCGCTAGGGCATGCACCCGGATCAGATCCGCCAGCGGCGCCGTGCCCCGCCGCTTGAGGTTGATGGAGTTGTTGTGCTTGCCGTCCTGCTCCATCACGAATTCCTTGAAGAAACCGAGCGGCGGGGTGCGGTTCAGGGCGTTGCGGGCCAGGCTGGCGAGAAAGCGGGGACGCTGCCGGGCCCGGCGCGCGATCAGGGCGTTGAGCTGATCGGCCCACTCGGTCTTGCCGAAGACGCCGTCCAGATCGAAGAAAATGGAGCTGTCCAGCAGCGACTGGGGGCTGGGGTTGTCGATCCAGTCGGTGAAGCACTGCTCCCACTGCCGCCGGGTCAGCCGCCAGCGCGGATTGGTGGCCATGATGCCGCCCTTGCAATAGCTGTAGCCGCAGGCCGCCAGGCCATCGCACACCCGCTCGGCCAGGGCGGCGAAATAGTCGCCGTGCGCCCGGGCATCGTAGCGGTTGTCGAGGATGAGGGCGTTGTCCTGATCGGTCACGATCAACTGCTCGTCCCGGGCCATGGAGCCCAGCGCCAGGAAGCAGTAGGGCACCGGCGGCGGCCCCAGCTCGGCCTCGGCCAGCTCCAGCAGGCGCTGCTTGAAGCTGCGGCCGATCACCGCCATGGCCGAACCGATCATCCGGGAGTTGGCGTCCTCGTTGACCATGCGCACGAAACAGGCCTTCACCTCCCCGGCGACCCCGATCAGCTCTTCGAGCGACTGGGCGCGGAAGATGTGGCGCACCACGAACAGGCTGTTGCGGGACTCGTGGCGCATCAGATCGGACAGGGCGATCACCCCGATGGGCCGCCCCCGGTGCAGCACCGGCAGGTGGTGCAGGTTGTGGCGCAGCATGGCCAGCATGGCCTCGAACACGAACTGGCCGCTTTCCAGCGCCACCGGATCCGCCGACATCACCTGTGCCACCGGCGTCTGCAGCGCCAGCCCCGCCGCCAGCACCCGGGTACGCAGATCCCGGTCGGTAAGAATGCCGGCCACCAGGGCGCCGTCGTCCCGGGGGGCGGGATCCAGCACCAGGATGGAGGACACCCCTTCCTCGGTCATCCTCTGTGCCGCTTCCTGCACCGTGGCCGACAGGGAGATGGTCACCGGCTCCCGGGTGATAAGCTCCCGTACCGACGAGGTCATCAGTTCGTTGGCCCCCTCCTGGCGGGACACCGCCTGGCGCAGCCGGCTGCTGTCCACCTCGACAAAGTCGGCGAAGGACTCGAACTCGGCGCACAGCGCGTGGAACAGGGCCTCGGGCAGGCAGTACAGCAGGGTGTCCTCCAGTGCCCTGGCCGGTAGCCGTACCCTGTTGTTCATCAGCAGCCCCATCTGGCCGAACAGGCTGCCTTCGCTCAGGCGGTTGTAAAGCTCCCCGCTGCGCCGGTAGATCTCCACCGCGCCGCTGCGCACCAGGTAGAGATCGTGCACCTCGTCGCCGTAGTTCAGGATCGGGCTGCCGGCCCGGTAATAGGCGATTTCCACCTGGCCGGCCACCCGCGCCAGCGTCTCCTCCGGCAAGCCCTCGAAGGGCGCGAAACGGCGGATGAACCCCAGTATTTCCAGTTGTTCGACTTCCATCACCCGGCTCCTTCTCGCTGAAAAAACAAAGAGGCAGGCAGGTCACCCCGCCTGCCTCCCTGGGCCCGGCTCAGACCGCCCTGGGCTCCGATAGCAGCCCCTTGATCAGGGCCACACAGGAGATCAGCAGCACTATGGTAAAGGGAAAACCGGTGGACACCGCCATCGCCTGCAGGGCGATGAGGCCACCGCCCAGGATCAGGGCGATCGCCACCAGTCCCTCGAAGGTACACCAGAATACCCGCTGGGGCTTGGGGGAATTGACCTTGCCGCCGGCGGAGATGGTGTCGATCACCAGGGAGCCGGAGTCGGACGAGGTGATAAAGAACACCACCACCAGAATGATGCCGATAAAGGAGGTGATCGCGGACAGGGGCAAGGCATCCAGCATGATGAACAGCTGCAACGGCAGGGCCGCCTCGGCCACCGCCTGGTAGCCGTCGTTGACCAGCTGGCTGATGGCGGTGCCGCCGAAGGCGGTCATCCACAGCACACAGGCGGCGGAGGGCACCAGCAGCACCGAGATGATGAACTCCCGCACGGTGCGGCCCCGGGATACCCGGGCGATGAACATGCCGACGAAGGGCGACCAGGAAATCCACCAGGCCCAGTAGAAGGCGGTCCAGCCCTGGGAGAAGTTGGCGTCGTCCCGCCCGATGGGATTGGACAGCGCCGGCAGGTTCTCCAGATAGGCCGCCAGATTGGCGAAGAAACCGGTGACGATGGCCAGGGTGGGCCCGACGACGATCACAAACAGCAGCAGCGCCGCCGCCAGCACCATGTTGATCTCGGACAGCCGCTTGACCCCGGCGTCCAGCCCGGCCAGCACCGAAAGGGTGGCGATGGCGGTGATCCCGATCACCAGCACCACCTCGGTGGTGGTGCCGGTCGGCAGGCCGAACAGGTAGTTCAGGCCGGCACTGGCCTGGGAGGCCCCCAGCCCCAGGGAAGTGGCCAGGCCGAACAGGGTGGCCACCACCGCCAGGATGTCGATGACATGGCCGGGCCAGCCCCAGACCCGCTCGCCCAGCAGCGGATAAAACACCGAGCGCATCGTCAGCGGCAGCCCCTTGTTGAAGGAGAAGATGGCCAGCCCCAGCGCCAGCACCGCATAGATGGCCCAGGGATGCAGCGCCCAGTGGTAGATGGTGGCCGACATGCCGAGCCGCCTGGCGGCCTCCGCATCACCGGCGGCGCCCCCAGCGGTGCCCAGTCGGTACGCACCCCGTTTTCGACGCTGACGCCGCCCAGGGCGCTGCCGAAGTGGGACAGGGGCTCGGATACCCCGTAGAACATCAGCCCGATGCCCATGCCGGCGGCAAACAGCATGGAAAACCAGCCCAGGTAACTGAAGTCGGGCCTGGCCTCGGTGCCGCCGATGCGCACCCGCCCCAAGGGGGAGAAAATAAGAAACACGCACACCAGCACGAAGATATTGCCGGACGCCAGGAAGAACCAGTCCAGGTTCGATGTGAGCCAGTTGCGCAAATCCCCGAACAGGGGACCCACCTGGTTTTGAAACGCCAGCGTCAGAAACACGAAGGCGACGATGGCCAGGCCCGAAATCATAAACACCCGGTTGTGGATGTCGAGGCCGAAGGGGCCTATCTTCAGTGCGATATTATCCTGCCCCACCTGGTAGTCGGTATCGATGGGATTAACCTTTCCCTCCGGGGCGATAACATCGTGGTTATCTTGATCAGCCATAAATAATTTCCCTCATTGATCAGCGGGTTATCCTCCGAGGTAATAAAGGGTAGCACAACTTTGTAACTCAATTACAGGCCAGGGGGACAATTGTGGACCTTGCCAGCAGCGAGTGCACATAGAAGCCGACAATGCGACCAGGCACCGCACACAGACATACAGTTGCCCTTCCTGAACTTGGCCGCGCCAAAAAGTTGTGGTTTTCTAGTACAAAAGCCTACTTATCAGAATCCTGCTGCTATCTGTAGTCATCCCGTTACCGACATTCTGGTGATGGCAAGTGCACCCGAAGGGCCAATCCTTCCGGATAGGTGTCTCGTTTTCTGAGTTGACGTTCCTTCAGGATCTCGTGAGTCAGTGTCATTCCCTGCTCCGTTATCTTGTTGTTGCTCCACAGAGTAACGACCCTGAAAGGCTTAACAAGCGACGCTGAATGTCGCCCGCATGCCCTATCGTCCAGCCACACGCCTTGCTGCATTCAGGAGACAAGTCATGGCCATCTCACTGGAAATGCTGAACTTTATCGTGCCCATTCACCTCATTGAAAAAATTCCCCCGTGGCTGGGGGTAATACCGGCAGGGTCTCAGGACAAGCTCGGTCATGGCGTCTAGCTTGAAGGGCAACCCTGCCCTGTGACTGGATAGCGGTAGATTCGAACACAGCCACGGCCTGGTATAAAGGGCACTAGGCAGGGCGGCAATAATCCGCGCTAAACGGTAGTATCGGGCGAAAAGACAAGGAGCCATCATGACCAAAACACCGAGCCCAGAGCAGATTTCCCATCTGCTATTTGAAGCCGATCCCATGAACACCTGCTGCAAGGAAAACGACTGCTTAGACGAGTATGACAACTTGGCTGAAGATATTCTAACAGCCCTGAACAAAGGCGATACCCTGGAAAACGCCGTGCGTCAACCGCTGTTAATTGGGTTTGGCGAAGACCTGGCTACACCAGAAAAAATCGAGCAGGTAATGCGGGCGCTGTCGCCATTAAGCCTGGCCAGCACCGATCCAGGCTAACCTTGCTGTTGGATTCGCTCCAGGGCCGCACGCACTACCGAATCCATCCGCGCCAAATCCGCTACTCTATGATGCCCGCCATCCGCGCAGTACAGCTCTGCCACACCTCCGTCCAGAGCTCGGCGAATTCGCTGAATGTCCAGTACCTCATCGCCCAGCTCAAGATAGGCAAAGCGCAACACGCCGTCATCACAGCCGGCAATCTCCAGTTCCGAATAATCAGCACGAAAAGAAGGATAGAGCTGAGGATTAACCAACACACAGGGTAAGCCATGCTGCTGCGACTTTACCAGTGCCCAGTAGCCCCCCAGGCTGTGTCCTACCAACAAAACGGGGCTGTACCGGGTAATCAGCTCGTCATAATGCCGGCTTATGTCTTCCCTGTCGCTGCAACGGTAATCTACCGTTTCACAATATTTATGAGGATGACTGATGGCGGTAAATTTGGTGGTCTGGTTGTCGGAATCCAAACCATGAAAAAACAAGATCATGTTAACCTCCTGATCAAAGCCTGTAGACACAGCATGGTACATCCCAGCGACACCAAGCGTCGTCCTATTTTCAAACAAAGGTCATGGCAAAAATCACAGTGCAGCACAGGTGAACAGCATCACTACAGCGCGATACTAACGATAGTTTCAAACCACCGCTCTAATAGTTCCCGCTCCTTTTCCTGAAGATCACCCGCAGGATAGCCCAACTCAAGCTTGGTCGTCTCTTCGCTACGGGTGCAATTGATCATTGGCAGGAAATGATTAAGCTGTAGTGCCTGCATCTCAGGCGTGTTTTTAGCGTGCATGCCATAATTATCTGCCAACTTGCTTAGTCCGTTCAGGTCAATGCAAGCAGACAACAGTGCGATTTCTCCTGCTTCACCATCAACCTTATGCCATTTCTCACCAACAACAGCTGAAGTAACTGCATCAAATTCCACCGCAGCCAAACCTGTTCCTTCAGAGTGCTGATTGATAGTCAGATCATCTTTCTTAAGATCCTGGCTACCATTGAAAAGCCCAAACTCTATAGCATCCGTTGCTTTTATTACCTGCTTATATGCCATTTCCATTTCGTAATCTGACAGCATATGTGCATCCTCCCCAAGCACAAATAACGGAAGATCAACACGAGTATGCAGATAGAAATGACTATTGGCATGTTCAAAATCCACTACCAGCTTAACCAGCGGATAGTGCTTAAGGATCCTGTTCGCCAGTGCTGTCAGTTCCTTTGGGCCTGCTCCATCTATTTTTTTCAACGTATCCCTGGAAGCGAGAGGTGATTTAAAAGAAAGGTAATACACAGTGCCCGATACCAGCGCCGAAAACTCAGAGGAAAAGTGACGTTCCAGAATGACAGGCTGATGCTGTAGCAAGGTTTTATTAACAAGCTGTGACTCAATCAGGAACAAAGCGTTAGGATGATGGTTATTGGCATTAATTTTGTGCAATGTAGCCGACTGAGTTTCAGCCAGATGCTGTAATCGTCTCCCGATCAGACTCTCGACCTCTGTCGTTTTAATATGGTTACAGGGCGTGTATAAGAAGCTCGCATGGTCATTATTCGACTTTGCCGGATAGGGATCCTTCACCTTGGTAGAGTAATCAGGCTTTCGTAAAAACTCCTGCCAACCCGCCATAGCATTTTTCAAATCGATTTCACTGCTAAACTGATGAAAATCGCAGGCATCCAGTTTCGCCTCAACACCATGTTTGAGCCTGATAAATGAAGCCAGCTGTTCTTGGTCAAAGGATTTATCAAGATAAGGGTAGTTAATATGTAATGTAGCCCGGTCACTATCTCTCAACATTTGGTTGACCTTGCCGAACAAGCGGTCAACCCGACCAACACGCTGCTCGTTATCACCCGGTGTCCAGGCAATACCGTAATGATGAACCTTATGACACTGCAAGTGCAGGTTAACCCCTTCCTGGAATACCGACGTCGCCACCAGTACGTTGGGAAAAAAGGGACTGTTAAACCCTAAAATAAGTCGCTGCCGGTTACTGGTCTCGCCACTGGCGAACCAGGCTGGGTTATGAAGGCTGGTCAGTTCCCGCCAGGGTCGTTCCCAATCCGTCAACCTGTGATCCGTGATTTTTTCACACATGGCCTCAAAGGTCTCAATAGCGTTAATGAAATAACGATACATCAGAGATTCGGGCAGCCGGGGCCGGACCCACTCAGTAAAAGCGTGGTATTTTTTCTGTATATCCTTTGCTTGATCAACCCGGCTGAACACCGTAAACCAGCAATACAGTTCAATGACCACCGGGCTTGCAAACATAAAGCCGCTTTTCAGATAATTCCCGAGATTTTCCAAAATAGCCGGATTGCGCTCTTTCCAGTCCTTCAACTGGTCCTTGCACGTCTCTGGTAACAAACCGTACATTTCACCCCAGGCTGTGGTCACGGGCAGGTCATATCTGCGTCGTTCAAGATCACCACGATATTCTTTTTGACTTTTCCGGGAGAACAGTTCGTGACAGTCAAGACGCATATCGCGGGCAACATCACCGTATAGATCCCTTTCTCGCCCGTTTATTACTTTCCGCCCATAGGCATCATATTTCCCCTTAATATAATCACTGGCCGGTTCGAGAAACAATGAAAACAGACTCTCAGGACGTCGAAAACGAAGGCTTACATTGGTACAGTCCGTCCGCTTTTCACCACTTTTTTTAACGGTAAAAAGATCAAAAATTTTGGAAGAAAGCTTGAGTTCGCTCTCCTCTGAAGCGTTATCTTCATCGTCCGTTTCTTCCAACGAGCCCAATTCACCCGTCGGTCGAACACTTTGCTGCTGTTCGACAAAGCGATTAAAAAATGCCCTGGACCACCCCAGTTTTCGCCATTCATCCAGCGTTGCAATTGTAGCCTCTGCGCTCCATGCCTTTATCAACTTGCTCGCCAGTTGTTCATCATATTCAGCATTGATGCGCTGGGTAATTTCACGCACTGACGGAATACGCCTGACAAACACAAGGTGTTTGTCATCATGTAAGGCTCCCGACGTACAGAAAATATCTTTGGGAACACAGTCTGTCACCAGGGTACCGTACTTTGGATGATCCGGAAAACGGTTATAGATACCATGAAATTGCTCCGTCAGCCTGCTCAACAGCTGAGAGTCGGCCACCCGGCTGCCAAAATCCGTGGCGTTGCTGTCCCGAACACCTTCATCATTTGCATCATCTTCTGGCGGAATGCTGGTAGCGGTATTCCCCACAGACTCAAACCCTTCCAGATAGCCATATAAAAAACGCCTGTTGCCGCCTGTTTCTCCCTGTGACTCCACCAGTTTTTTCTGGTAAAGGGCAAAAAACAGCTCTGCATCCAGATTGCCAGCAAAGCTTGAGGCGACAGCGTTTTCTGACCTGTAGTTGTATTTATTATGGGCCTGTTCCCTCCCCTGCATATGACGCAAGCGCCTGATGCCAAACTCCCGCATCAAGGCGTCTGTTTCAGAGCATGAATCATCCAAATTGGCAAAGTAACCGAGAATATTACTCAAATCAGCAGGGGAAGAATGGCTTGGTGTGGCCGTCATCAATAGGGTTCTTTGGGCCAGTTTGTTGTCATTTTCTCCAAAAAAAGCCTCGGCCGCAGCCACCCGCTGGGATCCACCGTGCTTGTTGCGAAAATAGTGGGCCTCATCAATGATCAGCAAATCGAAGCCATCGTCGCCTATTAGTGATTTAACCTTCTGGTACAACTGTTCCGCTGCACTTCTGGCTTTCTTACGCTTATCTCCCTCTTCCTTTTCTTTGTCAGGAACCAGACCACTCAGGGAGTGAATGGTCGTGAGGAAAAACCGGCAGGTATGCAGTGATAACTGTTCCACCAGCTCGAACAGATTTGCACAAAGACGGGGGTGGTGAATGGGGCCGCCATCAACCATATTCCTGACCAGATGATCCCGATCACGATAGTGCTCTCTCAGAAATGTGTTGTACTCGCGCATCCAGTGGCGACAGATGTCCCGGTTCGGCGCCATAACCAATACCCGGGCATCGGGTTTCATCTTCCACAACAGCGCCATCACCCCCAGCGCCTGAAACGTCTTGCCCATGCCCACCTCATCTGCCAGCAGAGCCAGCTCCTTGGTCGCCAGATTATTCCACAGGCCTGCAACACCTTCGGCCTGCTTGGCAGCCATGGAATTGTCAGTGTGGTGATAAAGCCAACTAGCATTATTTCGATCAAAATTGATCCATTCACCCACCTGACTGGCAGAGAGCAGCCCCCAAGTTTTACAGGACATAGCCGTTCTCCTTACCAATCAGCGCAATATAGGCTTCTCGACGTCCATCCCCCATGGGGAGTTCAGGCACCACTACAGCCAGACGCGTCCACTGATGGGGCGCTATTTTGGCGCCGCTTTGGCGACTCTGCTGGCGTTGGTAGATTTTTCGGGCAAACTCTCCCAGTGCGTTAACTTCATTTGCCAGAAACCAGTTAAAGCCTGTGGCATCGGATGTTTTCAGGTGTTCACGCACCTTCTCTGCCAGCTCTTGCAAACATCCGGGATAAACAAACAACCATTTATGCAACTCTGCAGCCGAGTTCTGCTCTTTCAGGCTCTCCAGCCGTTTGCGGTATTCCTGCATGGCATAGAACAGGCGAAAATAGCTGATAGAAACCTCCTGCACTTCCAGCTCTGAAGCCAGCCAGCCTTGATCCGCCTCATCCATATTCCGCAGACAATGGCGTAACCCCACACTGTCATTGGTCTTGGGGTCTGCTTCGATTACATAACTATTAAGCAACTCCTGCAAGGATCCATAACTCTGAGCCCGTCGAAATTCTGCCCGCTTTTCAATGATCAGTCCCTGAAAGCGCACCTCCCCCTGATACTCAATCCGATAAAAATGATCGGTAAGCAAGGCGTCACTCTCAGGGATTATGTCTTTAACAGGTTCCAGTGACTTTTTTCTAGGTTTCCACTTCAGCGCCACAGGCGCATCCACACCAGGCAGCTTAAGCAAATAACCATCGTTTACAGCACCATTGTGCCATTCACCTTCCACTTGATAGCGCCCCTGTTGCCAGTCAAACGTAACCGTCAGATCAAAGGGAGGTAATTCCGGTGGATCAATGCCCTCCTCTTCCAGCATTTGGGCTGATGCAAAGTCTTGAGCGTCGGGCATGTAAGCAGCACCTGTTATCTTCGGCCTGCTGTCGCAAGGGTGAACGATGCCTGCCTCCACGTTGTTCCACCTGCCGTCATCTTCCGTTGCAACAGCCAGGCTGGCACAGCCGGGGGTGGTGAAGTTCCAGGAGCCGATGGCAATCACACTGCCTTCTTGGCCTTCAGCCATCCAGATTTTTGCGTGGGTCATTTCCGTGCAGTCATGCTTTGGTGAAGGGTTCTCAAAGAACTTAAGTTGTCCACTTTCCAGCATGGACTCCATGGCTTTACTCCAGCCTGTGCGGATGTAGCGCCCGTCAATCCGGTCTGTCACCAGGTTAACCGTCAGCTGTGGGGCCTCGAGGTGATCCCGCAGGGCAGAGATAAACGCCGGCAGATCCGATGACAAATAGGGGGACCAAACCGTGAGCCTGCCGGGTTTGACACCATCAAACAGGGAATCCAGCAAGTTGTATTTGCCGAAACTGTGCACAAAATCCCAGCTGTTGTCGTCTTGCGGAAGAGTACGCTTCTGGAACTGAAGCGAGGGGTCGATCGAAGTGAAAAAATCTTTTATCTGATTGTAATGTTTCTGTCTATTAACTTCGCGAAAATCCATCACCTCCTGATTGCGCCCCCAGCCACTGATGGTCAGGTTGGCGCTGCCGGCACCGAGAATCATCTTGCCGTTCTCATCCTCCAGATAGATCACCTTGGGATGAAACAGGCTGTTTTTTGGGCTCATGCCAGCAAACGCTTTCAGCGAGCGTACGGCCACCGGCTGCACATGTATGGCCGTGCGTTTGTGCTGCTCTGCACCCAGCATGCGCTTATCGCAAAATACCCGGAAATCAATGCCATTATCCTGTAGGGCCAGTTGCAGGGTTTCGTAATCCATGCGGTTACGCGGTGGATCACCCCCCAAAACCGCTGGCAGAACATGGGTTTCCACAAAACTGATATCCAGATTAAAGGTGGTTAACCACACCCGCTTGATCTTACTCAGTTGCTCCAGCTGCTTTTTAAACTCTGCCATCAGTTTCATGCGGTCACCCCCCACAAACCAAGCAGCAGGTTTTTAAACTGAGGAATGTAATAGTTGTTGGCCCAGCCGCGCTGCTCCCGGGTTGGCTGTCTTCTTGTTGCCACATCCAGATGCAAAGTGTGGTCTCCAAGGCGCAGCCAGGGTAACTGCCCGCGCC
>NZ_NMUO01000035.1 GCF_002237365.1 Zobellella denitrificans | reverse complement strand
GGCGACAACATCAAGATGGTCGTGACCCTGATCGCTCCCATCGCGATGGAAGACGGTCTGCGCTTCGCCATCCGTGAAGGCGGCCGCACCGTTGGCGCCGGCGTTGTTGCCAAGATCATCGAGTAATCGGGATCCGGCAATCGCTAAAAAAGGAGGCTTCGGCCTCCTTTTTGCGTTTCAGGGGCTGTACGTCAACTTATTATTAGAATACTCTAATTTAATGTGTTGCCGATGGCGACTCACGGCCGGCATGGCCTGCAACGAGGCTAGACTATGGATATCAGACAGGTTAATGCCACCTTCGCGGTGGCGGATCAGATCACTGAAGAAGATTTGCCCCTGCTGAGGGCCCGCGGCTTCCGGACCCTGATCTGCAACAGGCCCGATGGCGAGGTGCAAGGGCAGCCGGCGGCCGAGGCACTGGCGGCCCGGGCGCGGGAGCTGGGTTTCGAGTGGCATTGGATCCCTATCTCTTCCGGCAACTTTACCCCGGACGCCATCCGGGCCTTCGAGCTGGCCCTGGCCGCCACCGAGCAGCCGGTGCTGGCCTTCTGCCGCAGTGGTACCCGTTCCGTCACCCTCTGGGCCCTGGCCCAGTCCTCCCGGCAGACGGCGGCGGAACTGATTGCCGCCGCCGCCCGGGCCGGATACGACCTGTCGCCGATGGCGCCGCTGTTCGACGCCCGCTTCAGGGGCTGAGCCGTGTCCTTGCACCTGCTCGGCTGGTGCCGCCATTACGACAAGCCGACCCTGGCCCAGGATCTGGGGGCGGCGCTGATCGTCACCCTGATGCTGATCCCCCAGTCGCTGGCCTACGCCATGTTGGCCGGATTGCCGCCGGAGGCGGGACTCTATGCCAGCATATTGCCGCTGGTGGCCTATGGCCTGTTCGGCTCGAGCCGTACCCTCTCGGTCGGACCGGTGGCGGTGCTGTCGCTGATGACGGCCTCCACCCTGGGACAACTGCAACTCGAGGGCGTGCACTACCTGAATGGTGCCCTGGCCCTGGCCTTGATGAGTGGCGGCTGGCTGCTGTTGTTCGGGCTGCTGCGGCTGGGTTTTGTCGCCCACTTTATCAGCCATCCGGTGATGTCCGGCTTTATCAGCGCCTCGGCCCTGCTGATCACCCTCAGCCAGCTGGGCCCGCTGCTGGGGGTGAGGCTGGAGGGGCATCAGTTGCAGGCCCTGGGCTCCCTGGTACGGCAGTGGGATGCCATTACCCTGGCCACTGTGGTGATTTCGGTGGCCAGCCTGACGTTGCTGCTCTGGTCCCGTTACCGGCTTAAGGGCATGCTGTTGCGCCTGGGCGTGGACGAGGGGCTGGCTGCATCCCTGGTGCGGCTGACGCCGGCCTTGCTGGTGATGGTGGCCATGCTGTTGTCGTGGGGGCTCGATTTGGGTGCCCTGGGAGTTGCCCTGGTGGGCGAAGTGCCGTCGGGACTGCCTGCCTGGAGCTGGCCGCAGTGGTCTGCCTTGCCCTGGCAGGCGCTGATCGTGCCCTCGTTGCTGCTGTCCCTGGTGGGCTTTGTGGAGTCGGTCTCGGTGGGGCAGACCCTGGCGGCCAAACGTCGCCAGCGGATCTCCGCCAACCAGGAGCTGATCGGGCTGGGGGTTTCCAACATCGCCGCCGGCCTGTCCGGCGGCATGCCGGTTACCGGCGGTTTCGCCCGCTCCGTGGTCAATTTCGATGCCGGGGCCCAGACCCCGGCGGCCGGCATCTACACCGCCGTCGGCATAGCGCTGGCCGGACTCTGGCTGGCCCCCTGGCTCGGTGTCCTGCCCAAGGCGGTGCTGGCCGCCACCATAGTGGTGGCCGTGCTGGGGCTGCTGGACTGGCGCCAGTTTCTCCATACCTGGCACTACTCCCGTACCGACTTTGTCGCCCTGGGGCTGACCTTTCTGGTGACCCTGGCGGTCAACGTCGAGCTGGGGTTGCTGGCCGGTATCGCGGCCTCCCTGCTGCTGCATCTCTACCACAGTTACAAGCCGCACTGGGCCGAGGTCGGCCTTATCGCCGGCACCGAGCATTTCCGCAACCGGCTGCGCCACCAGGTGGAGCTGGACCAGAGCCTGCTCTGCCTGCGGGTGGACGAGAGCCTCTACTTCGCCAATGCCGGCCAGCTGGAAGACATCGTCGCCACCCTGGTGAGCCTGCGGCCCGAGGTGCGGCACCTGGTGTTGCAGTGCAGTGCTGTCAATCGCATCGATGCTTCCGCCCTGGACAGCCTGCAGATGATCAACGACCGGTTGCAACTGGCCGGCATCGGCTTCCACCTGGCCGAGGTCAAGGGGCCCGTGATGGACAGGCTGCGGCAGAGTTCTTTTCTCGACCGGCTGAACGGGCGGGTCTTCCTGACCATGTACCAGGCCTGGAACGGGCTGACCACCCAGCCGGAATATGTGATCTGAGCCGTTTTTTTCGGCAAGGAATAACTTGCATTGATAACCACTATCATTTAGATTTGTTCCATCCGGGCGGAGGACTTTTCTTATGTACGTGTGTTTGTGCAAGGGTATTACCGAGCGTCAGCTTAAACAGGCCATTGCCGAAGGTAACACCGAGTTCAAGCAACTGAAGCGCGAGCTGGGCGTGGGTTCCCAGTGCGGCAAGTGCATCCCGGTGGCCATGGCCATACTGGCGGAAGAAAACGCCAAGACCGCGCTCTATTACGAAGTCGCCTGAGACCGCTTTATCAATTTCAGCCCCTGAACTACGTTTAGAAGACTTCACACTGACTGGAGTCCGGTTCGATGAAAGGGGATCCCAAGATTATTTCCTACCTCAACAAGGTGCTGGGCAACGAGCTGGTTGCCATCAACCAGTATTTCCTTCACGCCAGGATGTACAAGGACTGGGGATTGCATCATCTGGCCGACAAGGAATATCACGAGTCCATCGAAGAGATGAAACATGCGGATCTCCTGGTCGAACGTATCCTCTTCCTCGAAGGCGTTCCCAACCTGCAGGATCTCGGCCGGCTGCGTATCGGCGAGGAGACCGAGGAGATGATCAAGGCCGATCTGTCCCTGGAGCTGGACGCCATCCCCGATCTCAAGGAAGCCATCGGCTATGCGGAATCGGTGCGGGATTACGTCAGCCGGGATCTGTTCAACGAGATCCTGGAAAACGAGGAAGAGCACGTGGACTGGCTCGAGACCCAGCTTGGACTTATCGACAAGGTGGGTATCCAGAATTATCTGCAGGCCCAGCTGGTGGACGACGACTGAGTTCCGCTCCCGCTCAAAACGGAAAAAGCCCCGCCCGGGGCTTTTTCCGTTTTGGGACTGCTCATCCGCCCCGGCTTTGGATACTATGGACCCAGACTTTAGCAAGGATGTCGATAGCGATGAAAAATACTCACAGAACCCTGCCTCCCCACAAGAATGTCGCGCTGGTGGCCCACGACCATATGAAAGAGCAGCTGCTGGAGTGGGTGGCCAGCCGGGCCGAAGAGCTGAAGCTGCACCACCTGTACGCCACCGGCACCACGGGCACCATGCTCAGCCGCAAGGTCGGGCTGCCGGTGCGCTGCCTGATGTCCGGCCCCATGGGCGGGGATCAGCAACTGGGCGCCATGATCGCCGAGGGCAAGATTGACGTGCTGATCTTCTTCTGGGATCCGCTCAACGCCGTGCCCCACGACCCGGACGTCAAGGCCCTGTTGCGCCTGGCCACGGTATGGAATATCCCGGTGGCGACCAACATCTCCACCGCCGACATGCTGATGGACAGTGTCCAGATGAGCCGGGACTTCAGTATCCGCATTCCGGACTATGACGGCTACCTGAAAGAAAGGACGGCCGGCTGAGCCACTCCCTTTGTCCGCCTGACCGGATAGTGGCGTTGTCTGTCCAGGTAAGCCTGAGCGCTCCGGCCGTAGCCGGGGGGCTCAGTTCCGGCCCAACTGCTTGTAGGCGTATTTGGGCCTGGTATTGAGGATCTGGTTCTTCTGCTCTTCGGTCATGTTGGCGGGGTTGAGTCCCAGGACCTTGAAGGTGAGCAGGGGGCGGGCTTCCAGGGTGATCATCAGCGGCTTGATGGCGTTGAACCCGGGTTCGACGGGCTCACCGTAGGCGTAGGTGAGGATGCCCTGCTCCAACAGATTTTTGACGGCCGGCTCGGTAACCGGCAGTTTTATGACGCTCTTGCGTTGGATCACGAACTCCCGCAGCACCGCCTTCTCGCCCGCATCCAGATAATCCAGCACTTCCTTCAGCAGTTTCTGTCGCACCAGTCGCTGCTTGCGATAAAACACGTGCTGAAACAGCAGTATGGCGCCATGGGCGAGAAAGTAGGAGGCCGAGACCACCATCCCCAGCACGAACAGCAGGCGATAATCGGCCAGCCAGAGTCCGAAGGCGCCGGCGAACAGGCTGTCCGGCAACAGGGTCACCAGGGTGCAGCTCAGCAACAACCAGCACATAAACCAGTTAAGCGGCGAAACCTCTCGTAAATCCAGCATGCTTGTCTCCACAGTCCCGGGGCGTGTCCAACCTGTCCCCGGCTAAGGCAATTTCTGTGCCATTGTATGGGCGCACAGCCACAGAGAACCGTTTTGGTTTCATTTGTGTATCGGATAGGTAGCCAAAAATTTATTTTTACATTAAATGTATACAAATGATCTTAACATTGTGCCTTTTTTGTGTTTTATTGGTACTCAATTTGTCGCCATTGTTACAGCTGACAGGGAGTCCAGGTAATGAGTACAGTTACACTAGAGCAGGCACTGACGATCACGCGCGGTGCCTTGCAGCACGGGATGGAAGTGGGCGCTGCGTCCCTGACCGTTGCCGTGCTGGATAATGCTGGCCGGCTGGTGTCCTTGCAGCGCCAGGACGGTTCCAGCCTGCTGCGGCCGGATATCGCCGTCGGCAAGGCCTGGGGCGCCATCGCCCTGGGGCGCAGTTCCCGCGGTCTGGCGGAAATGGCTGCGGCCCGACCGGCCTTTATGTCGGCGGTCAACGTGCTGGCCCAGGGTAATATTGTGCCTGTGCCCGGCGGCGTGCTGATCCGGGACGCGGCCAACCGCCTGCTGGGTGCCGTCGGCATCAGCGGCGATCAGTCGGACGTGGACGAGGTCTGTGCGGTCGCGGGAATCACATTGGCCGAACTGATCGCGGATTGCGGCTAGTCTGGCAGCGTTGTGCAGTAACTTGTTGTTTTGGTCGAGGGGTAACCTTGGTTACTCATTTTTACGCGCCCGCTTCGGTGGGCGCTTTTTTTTTACTCATTTTCACGGGATTCCGGTATGGTTAGCAAAAATAAACTTCCATTCCAATGGCCTGGAGCCTGAAACCCCGTATGTCCCGGATCAGAGTCAAGAACGAAGAAAAGATCATCCGTGCCGCCAGCCGGATCTTTGCCGAAAACGGCTATGCCGCCACCAAGACCGCCGATATCGCCGAACTGGCCCAACTGCCCAAACCCAATATCTACTACTACTTCGGCAGCAAGGAAAAGCTCTATCGGGCGGTGTTGGAGAGCGTGACCGAGCCGCTGCTGGCGGCGTCGGCTCCCTTTATCGAGTATCGGGATCCGGTGAAGGCCCTGACCGCCTATATCAAGGCCAAATTGCTGATCTCCCGGGACTACCCCTATGCCTCCAAGGTCTTCGCCAGTGAGATCATGCACGGTGCTCCCCACCTGCCGGAGGACATCATCGCCCGCCTGAGCGAGCAGACCCGCACCCTGAGCGCCAAGCTGAACGACTGGGTGGAGCAGGGGCTGATGGCGCCGGTCAACGGCCACCATCTGCTGTTCGCCATCTGGGCCTCCACCCAGACCTATGCCGACTTCAACTGGCAGATCACCATGGCCCTGGGCAAGGAAGAGCTGGACGACGGCGACTTCGACCAGGCGGCGGAGGTGATCACCCGGCTGGTGATCGACGGCTGCCGGGTGAAGTCCCTGACGGAGGGCTAGGGCCGGGCGGGATCGTTCTTGGCGGTGTCCGCCAGGCTGGCGTCGGGCATCCACCACCCCAGCACCAGGCAGAGCAGGGCATAACCGGACAGGGCCAGGAATACCGGCATGATCCAGTCGCCGCCACCGTTGCCCTGGTACTGCCAGCCGAGCAGGGCCACCCCCAGGGTGCCGCCCAGGGAACGGATAAAGTTCATCAGCGCCAGCCCCGAGCCCAACTGACGGGCGGGCAGGGCGTTCTGCACCGCGATGGAGCAGGCCACGATCAGAAAGCCGATGCCCACTCCGGCCAGGATCAGCGCCGGATAGAGCCATAACCCCGGCTCCTGTCCCTGGAATACCCACCACAAGCCACCACAGCCCAGACCCAGCGTGACTCCGCCCAGCAAGGGGAAAGGCCGGCAGAATCCCTGGCGGGCAATGCGCTTGCCGCTGACAAAGGTGCCCAGGGTCACGCTCAGGATAAACCATAACAGTACCTGGCTGGTTTGGGCGGGCGTCATCGCCAGTTGCTGCTCCAGCCCCAGCGGCACATAGACCAGCAGGGCCAGCCGGATGGCCTCCGACAGGGCCAGCAGCAGCACGGCGATGCCGAACAGCCGCTCCTTCAGGAAACGCAGGGGCAGTACCGGGCCCGGGTGTCGCCACTGGTGCCAGACCAGCACCAGGCTGAGCAGGGCGGCCAGCCCCAGCAAGAGGGGCTGGTAGCCGGCCAGCGCCGGTGCGATCAGGGGGACATTGGCCGCCAGTCCCCAGCCGGCCCCCGTCAGCAGCAGCAGCAGGATGCCGACACCGTCCTGTTTTCCTGTGGCGCCCTGGTGGCCCAGATCCTTCAATGCCCAGTGGTTGAGCCCCAGCGCCAGCAGCCCCAGCGGCACCTTGAAGATAAACAGCCAGCGCCAGTCGAACAGGCCGATGATCAGGGCGCCGAGCAGGGGCCCGGCCACGCTGGAGATGGCGAAGATGGCGGAAATATAGCCCTGGTAGCGGCCCACCTGGCGTGGCGGTATCACATCGGCGATCACCGCGAAGGACAGGGCGATCAGGCCGCCGCCACCGGCGCCGGTCAGCAGCCGGGTAGCGAGCAGGGCCGGCAGGGTGTCGACCAGGCTGCTGGCGAGCGAGCCCAGGGTAAAGAGCGCGAGGGCCATGGCCAGACAGGGGCGGCGGCCGAAGCGGTCGCTCAGCCGGCCGTAGACCGGCATGCTGAGGGTCATGGCGAAGAGGTAACTGCTCACCAGCAGCGGGGCCAGCTCCGGTGCCGCGAAAGCCCGCCCCAGGGTGGAGAGCGCCGGCATCAGCAGGGTGATTTCCAGGGCGCCCAGCATGATGGCCAGGGCCACGCCGAGAAAAACCTGCTGTACGCGCCGGCGTTCGGCGTGGTGAAGGTCTCGAGTCATCGTTTGGCTTTGCTCCCGCTACACTTAACACAAAAGACAGAAAAAATTGCCGCCATCAACGTACACAAGTGTTGAGTAAATTGCTTGTGGCAGCAATCGCTTAATACATGCCGGCAACAAAACGGTTACTTGGCTGTGAAATATTTGTTGACTCAGGAGTCAGTTTTTTATTTTAATTACAGGTAAAGATACTACCATTCTGTTGGTCGGCAATGTGCAGCGTATTCGCTGAAGGAGGCAAACCTTGATTAAGTTCCTACTTAACCAGGAGTTGCGGGAGGAGAAGGACCTTTCGCCAAATATGACGGTGTTGAATTATCTGCGTACCCGCGCGGCTAAGACCGGCACCAAGGAAGGATGTGCGTCCGGTGACTGCGGCGCCTGTACCGTGGTGCTGGGGGAGCGTGAAGGAGACCGGATCAGCTATCGCTCGGTCAACTCCTGCCTGACCTTCGTGTCGGCACTGCACGGCAAGCAGTTGATCACCGTGGAGGATCTCAAGTCGAAGGACGGCCGTCTGCACCCGGTGCAGCAGGCCATGGTGGACTTCCACGGCTCCCAGTGCGGTTTCTGCACCCCGGGCTTTATCATGTCCATGTTCGCCCTGAGCAAGAACAAGCCCGCGGCCGACAAGCACGACATCCTCGAGGCTCTGGCCGGCAACCTGTGCCGCTGCACCGGCTACCGGCCCATCGTCGATGCGGCCAAGGCCATCGCCGAGCAGCCGCAGCTGGCCGATGACTTCTCCCGCTACGAGGCCGAAGTGGTGGCCAGGCTGGCGCAGATCGAGACCGACACCCTGGTGACCCTGGAAGGGGACGACAAGGTGTGCTTCTCGCCCACCTCCAGCGCCGAACTGGCGACCCTGCTGGAACAGCATCCGGATGCCCGGCTGCTGGCCGGCGGTACCGATCTGGCGCTGGAAGTAACCCAGTTCCACCGGGAACTGCCCAAGATGATCTATGTGGGCAACGTGGCCGACATGAAGCAGCTGGAAGAAACCGACGAGCAGATGGTGATCGGCGCCGCCCGTACCCTGAGCGACAGCTACGATGCCCTGAGCCGCAGCTACCCGGACTTCGGCGAGCTGCTGCACCGTTTCGCCTCCCTGCAGATCCGCAACCAGGGCACCCTGGGCGGCAACATCGGCAACGCCTCGCCCATCGGCGACGCCCCGCCGGTGCTGATCGCGCTCAATGCCCGCCTGGTGTTGCGCAAGGGCGAGCGGGTGCGCGAGCTGCCCATCGAGGAGTACTTCCTGAGCTACAAGGTGACCGCCCAGGAAGAAGGCGAGTTCATTGAGAAGGTGATAGTGCCCAAGCCCGCGGCCAACCAGCACTTCAAGGTGTACAAGCTGTCCAAACGGATAGACGACGATATTTCCGCGGTGTGCGGCGCCTTCAACCTGACCATAGAAAACGGCAAGGTGACCGAGGCCCGCATCGGCTTCGGCGGCATGGCGGCCACGCCCAAGCGGGCTGCGGCCTGTGAGCAGGCGCTGGTGGGCCAGGACTGGAACCACGCCACCGTCAAGGCGGCGATGAAGGCCCTGGACGGCGACTTCCAGCCCCTGTCCGACTTCCGCGCCAGCAAGGAATACCGCGCCAAGACGGCGGCAAACCTGCTCTACAAGTTCTTTATCGAGCAACAGGATCTGAAACTGGAAACCAGGGTGACGTCTTATGTCTAACAAACCGCTGAACACGCTCACCATCGACGAAATGATGGAAAGGATCAAACAGGACCTGCAGACCGGCGTGGGCAAGAGCGTGCCCCACGACAGCGCCGCCAAGCAGGTGGCCGGCGAGGCCCAGTACATCGACGATCGGCTGGAGTTCCCCAATCAGTTGCATGTGTATGCCCGGCTGTCCGACAAGGCCCACGCCCGCATCACCAAACTGGATGTGAGCCCCTGCTACCAGTTTCCCGGCGTGGCCATCGCCATTACCGCCCAGGACGTGCCCGGCGAGCTGGACATAGGCCCGGTGCTGGCGGGGGATCCCCTGCTGGCCGATGGCAAGGTGGAATACTACGGCCAGCCGGTGCTGGCGGTGGCCGCCAGCGATCTCGAGACCGCCCGCAAGGCGGCCATGGCCGCCATCGTGGAATATGAAGAGCTGCCGGCGGTGCTGTCGGTGGAAGAGGCGCTGGCAAAAGAGCTGTTCGTGACCGAGAGCCACAAGCAGCAGCGCGGCGACTCCGCCGCCGGACTCAAGCAGGCCAAGCACGTGATCGAGGGCAGCCTGCACATCGGCGGCCAGGAACACTTCTACCTGGAAACCCAAATCAGCTCGGTGGTGCCCACCGAAGACGGCGGCATGCTGGTGTTCACCTCCAGCCAGAACCCGACCGAGGTGCAGAAGCTGGTGGCCAGCGTCCTGGGCGTGCCCATGAACAAGGTCGTCATCGACATGCGCCGCATGGGCGGCGGCTTCGGCGGCAAGGAAACCCAGGCCGCGGGCCCGGCCTGCATGGCCGCCGTGGTGGCCCGGCTCACCGGCCGCCCGGCCAAGATGCGCCTGCCGCGGGTCGAAGACATGATGATGACCGGCAAGCGTCATCCCTTCTTCAACCAGTACAAGGTAGGCTTCGACGACAACGGCCGTATCGAGGCGGCGGAAATCGTGGTGGCCGGCAACTGCGGCTACTCGCCGGATCTGTCCTCGTCCATCGTGGACAGGGCCATGTTCCACTCGGACAACGCCTACTATCTGGGCGACGCCACCGTCATCGGCCACCGCTGCAAGACCAATACCGCCTCCAACACCGCCTACCGCGGGTTCGGCGGCCCCCAGGGCATGATGACCATCGAGCACGTGATGGACGAGATCGCCTCCAAGCTTGGCAAGGATCCGCTGGAGATCCGCAAGGTCAACTTCTACGGCAAGGATGAGCGCAACGTCACCCACTACCACCAGACCGTGGAGCACAACATCATCCACGAGATGGTGGCGGATCTGGAGCAGTCGGCCGAGTACGGCAAGCGGCGCGAGGAAATCAAGGCGTTCAACGCCCGCAGCCCGATCCTCAAGAAGGGCATCGCCATCACCCCGGTGAAGTTCGGTATTTCCTTCACCGCCACCTTCCTCAACCAGGCGGGGGCGCTGATCCACATCTATACCGACGGCAGCATCCACCTCAACCACGGCGGCACCGAAATGGGCCAGGGCCTCAACACCAAGGTGGCCCAGATAGTGGCGGAAGAGTTCCAGGTGGACGTGGATCGCATCCAGATCACCGCCACCAACACCGACAAGGTGCCCAATACCTCGCCGACGGCGGCCTCGAGCGGCACCGACCTGAACGGCAAGGCGGCCCAGAACGCGGCCCAGACCATCAAGCAGCGCCTGATCGACTGGGCGGCGGGCCACTTCAAGGTCAGCCCCGAGGACGTGGTGTTCAAGAACAACTTCGTGCAGATCCGCCAGCAGCTGCTGTCGTTTCCGGAATTCGTGCAACTGGCTTATTTCAACCAGGTGTCGCTCTCCAGCACCGGCTTCTACAAGACGCCGAAGATCTACTACGACCACGCCACCGGCTCCGGTCGTCCCTTCTACTACTTCGCCTACGGCGCCGCCTGTGCCGAAGTGGTGGTGGACACCCTGACCGGCGAGTACAAGATACTGCGTGCCGACATACTGCACGACGTGGGTGACTCCCTCAACCCGGCCATCGACATCGGCCAGGTGGAAGGCGCCTTTATCCAGGGCGTGGGCTGGCTGACCACCGAGGAGCTGGTGTGGAACGACCAGGGCCGGCTGATGACCAACGGTCCGGCGGGCTACAAGATCCCGGCGGTGGCGGACATGCCCATCGACTTCCGGGTCAAGCTGGTGGAAAACCGCAAGAACCCGGAAGACACGGTATTCCACTCCAAGGCCGTGGGCGAGCCGCCCTTTATGCTCGGCATGTCGGTGTGGTGTGCGCTGAAAGACGCCGTGGCCAGCGTGTCCGGCTACCGCCGCTACCCGCACATCGACGCGCCGGCCACCCCGGAACGGGTGCTGTGGGGCGTGGAGCAGATGCAGGCGCTGGTGGAGCAGGACGAGATCGCCACCCGGGTCGAGGATGTGTTGATCAAGTAAGGGCAGGGGCAGTCTGGCTCAGGAGCTTGTGTTGACTGTTGGTACAGCGCTAAAGGTCGGCCAAAGGGCACTACTTCGCCGACACGCCATAAACCCGTCCCTAGGGGCTCCGCTGCGCCATCCCTGGGGCAGAGGGTCGGCGAAGCAGCACCCTTTGGCCTCCTTCCTGCTCCGGCGTCGCCTGCTGGCGCCCTCATCAGGCAACGCTCAGGCTTGGAAGAGGCAACAGGGAGCGCCTCCGCCGACCGTCACATGCCAGGGATGGCATGTGCGAGCGTACAGGATGTATTCACAGCGTGTCGGCGGAGGTGGCCCTGTTGCCTCTCTGCATGCCAACAGGCCAAGTGCCGGTGGCGGAACCATCGTCTTCGAGGAGTAAGCTATGTTCAAGGATAACTGGATTCAGGCGCTGGCCGAGCTGGAACAGAAGGGGGAACCCTGTGTGCTGGTGACGGTGGTGGAGCACAAGGGCTCCACCCCGCGGGACAGCGGCACCAAGATGCTGGTGACCGAACAGGGCTGCCATGCCACCATAGGTGGCGGCCACCTCGAATACAAGGCGCTGGAGCTGGCCCGGGACATGCTGGCCCGGGGCGAGCAGCAGATGAAGGTCGAGCGCTTCAACCTGGGCGCCAGCCTGGGGCAGTGCTGCGGCGGCATGGCCACCATCATGCTGGAGCCGGTGGTACGGCCCCGCCATCACCTGGTATTGTTCGGCGCCGGCCATGTGGCCAAGGCACTGGTGCACATAGTGGCGACCCTGCCGTTTCGCATCACCTGGATAGACGAGCGGGCCGAGGAGTTTCCCGCCGAGCTGCCCGCCGGTGTCACCCGGGTGGTGAGCGAGGATCCGGTGGACGAGGTCGACGACCAGCCCGCCGGCAGCTTCTACCTGGTGATGACCCACAACCACCAGCTTGATCTGGAGCTGTGCGCCCGTATTCTCAAGCGTAACGACGCCCGCTACTTCGGGGTGATCGGCTCGCGCACCAAACGCAAGCGCTTCGACTACCGGCTGCGGGAGCGGGGCTTCGATGACGCGGCCCTGGCCCGGATGATCTGCCCCATCGGCCTGGCCGAAGTGGCCGGCAAGCATCCGGCGGAAATCGCGGTGTCGGTGGCCGGCCAGTTGATCGCCGCCTACCAGGCCGAACCGGTACCCATGACAGCGGCGGCCCCCGCCGCCGCCCACACGCTTTAAGTATTATCGATGGAAGGAGACGCACGACCATGACGCAGCCAAAGGCGTATCGTGCCGCTATTTTGCACAGCCTGGGCGATCCGGCCCAGGTCGGCCTGGAGGCCAGCCATGCCTACTACCCGGACGGCGTCCTGGTGGTGGCCGACGGTCGCGTCCGGGATATAGGCCCGGCCGACGAGGTGCTGGCGCGCCAGCCCGCCGGGCTCGACATCACCCGGTTTGAAAACCGGCTGATCACCTCGGGTTTTATCGACACCCATATCCACTTTCCCCAGACCGAGATGATCGCCTCCTATGGCGAGCAACTGCTCGACTGGCTCAACAACTACACCTTCCCGGAAGAGCGCAAGTTCGTCGACCAGGCCCACGGCGCCCGGGTGGCCGAGCTGTTCCTGGACGAGCTGCTGCGCAACGGCACCACCACCGCCATGGTGTTCGGCACCGTGCACAAGGCGTCGGTGGATGCCTTCTTCACCGCCTCCCACGCGCGTAACATGCGCATGATCGCCGGCAAGGTGATGATGGATCGGCACGCCCCCGACTACCTGCTCGACACGCCTGAGTCCGGTTACGCCGACAGCAAGGAGCTGATCGAGCGCTGGCATAAAAAAGGCCGCCAGCTCTATGCGGTGACGCCGCGCTTTGCGCCCACCAGCACCGCCGAGCAGCTGGCGCTGGCCGGCAAGCTGCTGGCGGAATACGACGACGTCTATATGCAGACCCACCTGTCCGAAAACCAGCAGGAGATCGAATGGGTCAAGTCCCTGTTCCCGGAGCAGAAAGGCTACCTGGACGTGTACGATCACTTCGGCCTGCTGGGGGATCGCTCCGTGTTCGCCCATGCGGTGCACCTGGAGCAGGAGGAAGCGGCACGCATGGGGGAAACCGATTCGGTGATCTCTTTCTGCCCCACCTCCAACCTCTTCCTGGGTTCCGGCCTGTTCGACCTGCCCGGTGCCGAGCAGCGGGGGATCCGGGTCGGCCTGGGCACCGACGTGGGGGCCGGTACCAGCTTTTCCATGCTGCAGACCATCAACGAGGCTTACAAGATCCAGCAACTGCGCCGGCACAAGCTGCATCCGCTCAAGGCGCTCTATCTCGCCACCCTGGGCGGCGCCCGCTCGCTGCGGCTGGAAGACAAGGTGGGCAACCTGGCGGTGGGCAAGGAGGCGGACTTCCTGGTGCTGGACCTGCACGCCACCCCGCTGATGCAGGCGCGGATGAACAATGCACACAATCTGTTCGAGCAACTCTTCGTGCTGATGATGCTCGGAGATGACAGGGCCATCGCACAAACGTATATTTACGGCGAGTGCCGTTATCGGCGTGATCACTAGCCGGCGACGTCCTGCATTGCAGAATATCCGATAAACGCCCGTCAAGGGCGTTTTTTGTGTTCAGTCACAGACTTTGATATTCCGGCTGTCGAATCGGCAAAAACCCAGTAAGATTGTATACGAGAGCAATAACAATTTATTAACCGGCAAGGAATGCGGTACTCCGCCGTAGATACAGGCCGTAACTGGAAACCTAAACATGAGTTCACTCAGTCAACTGGAGCCAAGACCTGTCAAGTCGAGCTCAAACACTCAGGACGATATCGTTTACGAACATATCTTCGACGCCATTCTCGAACAGCGGCTGGCGCCGGGCACCAAGCTCAGCGAGGAAGCCCTGGGCGAGATCTTCGGCGTCAGCCGGACCATTATCCGCCGCGCGCTGCTGCGGCTGTCCCACGAGCAGGTGGTCAGCATCCGGCCCAACCGCGGCGCGGTGGTGGCGGCCCCCAGCGTGGAAGAAGCCCGGCAGATCTTCGCCGCCCGCCGGGTGGTGGAGCTGGCGGTGACCGAACTGGCGGTCGAGCACGCCACGCCCGAGAGCCTGGCCCGCATGCGCGCCATGGTGCAGGAAGAGCAGGACGCCTTCGCCCGGGGCGATCGGGGCACCGGCATCCGTCTGTCCGGCGAGTTCCACCTGGAGTTGGCCCATATGGCCAACAACACGCCGCTGCTCAATTTCCAGCGCAGCGTGGTGTCCCAGACCTCGCTGATCATCGCCCAGTACGAGGTCGGCCACAAGGCCCACTGTTCCTTCAACGAGCACGAAGAGCTGCTCAAGGCCATCGAGTCGGGCGACAAGGACAAGGCCGTGACCATGATGAAGGAGCACCTGGATCATATCGAGGCCAAGCTGAACCTGGATAACGAGTCCGCCTCCACCGATCTGCACGTGGTGTTCTCCGGTGTGGTGAAAAAACAGAGTGGCCGCCGCCGCTGATACTCCCCAACGCGTGGGGCGGCCTGGCCGCCCACGCCGTTTCCTCTCTCTTTCTTTCACCTATCCATCTGATTTCCAAATACTTATTTTGTGGTCCAAGTCGATGCCGCCAACTGGCGCTACCGGTATCGAGGCCCGGCTCCTAATGTTGTGAACATGTAAACGGCAGTCCCGCTGCCGGTGTCCGTTCACCGCCACCTCCGGTGGCCAAGGGAGAATCTGATGTCAGCCGAAAACCAGAAAACCGTCGCCCTGCTCGAGCAGTTGTTCGCCGCCTTTAACCGCCACGATATCGAGGGCGTCATGGCCTGCATGGCCGACGACTGCGTGTTCGAGGGCGCCGCCGGCAGCGAGGCCTTCGGGACCCGCTTCAGCGGTGCCGAGGCCGTGGCCGCCGCCTTCGTCAAGGTCTGGACCACCTATCCCGACGTCAGCTGGCAAGGCACCAGCCACTTCGCCGCCGGCGACCGGGCCGTGTCCCAGTGGACCTTCTGCGCCACCTGTCCGGACGGCCGCCGCATCGAAGCCGACGGGGTCGATGTCTTCACCCTCAAGGACGGCAAACTGGTCCTGAAGCAAGCGTTCCGCAAGGACCGCCCCCTGCTGGATCCCCAGTAACCGCCACCACCTGATCTCGGGGAACACGAATATGGATATTGCCAACAACACCCAGGCGGAACTCCGCCAGCCGGCCCAGGCCAAAACCGTGCTGGACCGTTACGATCCCAGCTACGATCCCCTGGTGGCCGCCACCCCGGGACGGGGCCAGCAGTACGCACCGACCTACTGGGTGGCCACCGCCGGCACCCCGCCGGAAGACGACGGCCCGGTCACCGCCGACATGGACGTGGACGTGGTCATCATCGGCAGCGGATTTACCGGCCTGTCCTGCGCCGTCTTCTTGGCGAAGGAGCACGGCATCAAGGCCACGGTGCTGGAGGCCAACCAGGTCAGCTGGGGCTGCACCAGCCGCAACGGCGGCCAGGCCCAGAACGCCTCGGGCCGGCTCAGCCGCTCCCAGTGGATCCAGCGCTGGGGCCTGGACACCGCCCGGCGCATGCACGAGGAGGTGCGCGAGGGCTTCGACACCTTCAGGGGGCTGATCCGGGACGGCAACATCGACTGCAACCCCCAGGACGGCGGCCACCTCTACATCGCCCACCGGGACAAGGCCATGCGCAAGCTGGAGGCCGAGGCCAAGGTGCTGCGGGAGCAGTTCAACTACCACACCGAGCTGCTGGACAAGGCCACCCTCAGCCGCAACTACGTGAACGAGGCGGAGGCGGTGGGCGCCATGCACGAGCCGGACGGCATCGGCGTGCATCCGCTCAAGCTGGCCCAGGGCTATCACCGCATGGCGCGGGAGCTGGGCGCCACCATCCATCCCTCCAGCCCGGTGCTGGGCTGGGAGACCCGCAACGGCGTGCACTACCTGCAGACCCCGGGCGGGGTGGTGCGGGCCCGGGCGGTGGGGGTGGCTACCGGCGGCTATACCTCCCAGGGGCTGCACCAGAGCCTGCGCAGCAAGATCATGCCGATACTGTCCAACTCCCTGGTGACCCGGCCGATGACCGACAGCGAGATTGCCCAGTGCAATTTCATCACCAACGAGGTGATCACCGACACCCGTACCCTGCGCTATTACTACCGCAAGCTGCCCGACAACCGGCTGCAGATCGGCAGCCGCAGTTCCATCACCGGCGCCGATGCCCACAATCCCAAGCACCTGCAGGTGCTGATCGACGGCATGCACCGCAAGTTTCCGGCACTCAAGGGCATCAAGATCGACTACTCCTGGTGGGGCTGGGTGGACGTCAGCCACGACATGATGCCGCGCATCGCCCAGCCGGATGAAAGGGAGCAGATCTTCTACGCCCTGGGCTACGGCGGCAACGGCGTCATGTTCTCGGCCCATGCCGGCCGGCGCATGGCCCAGCGCATCGCGGGTATCCGCGAGGGGTTCGAGCTGCCCATCTACAACTCGCCGCTGCCGGGACACCTGTTCGCGCCCTTCCGCCGCCTGGGCCAGCGCATGCTCTACCACTGGTACCACCTGCGCGACGAACACCTGTAATGGTATAGAGCATCATATAGTTTAAAACTGAGGCGGCTCTGATACGCTTTTGGTCGAAGGCATTGTTGATTCTTGCGAGGCAGAGGCCGTCGGCCAAAGGGTGCTACTCCTCCGGCACGCCGTAAACCCATCCATGGGGGCTCCGCCGCGCCCTCCCTGGCGCGGAGGGCCGGCGGAGGTGGCTCTGTTGACTCTCTCTAGGTTGCAACAGACAACAAATAGCTAATTGGTCGTTTTATGAATTGTTCGGTGCTCTAGTTCGCCTGAACCACGCCGGGAGCCGATGCCCCGGCATTTCCATTTTGTTTTCAATATGTTGCCCTGTGGTTTACAAGCGGCAGCAAAAAGGGTCAAACTGGGTTGTTCCGGCCCGCAGGGCCATGCATCGACAGGTAAGTTGAGTCACCATGTTCCAGCTGTTTCACCTCTCCACGGAAAAAAGCACCAGCCTGCAGCAACAGCTGCGCGAGCAGATCGCCGCCGCCATCCTCAACGGCAATATCCCCCAGGACAGCCCGCTGCCCTCCAGCCGCAAGCTGGCCAAGCAGCTGTGCATCGCCCGCAATACGGTGGTGCTGGCCTACGAGCACCTGCTGGACGACGGTTATCTCATCGCCCGCGAGCGCAGCGGCTATTTCGTCAACCCCGAGATACTGTCGCGCCAGCCCGAGGTGCCGGCCAAGGAAAACCCGCTCGAGGGCGGCCATGCGCCCGACTGGGCCCGCAAGCTCAAGATCCGCCCGGGCAGCCAGCAAAACATCACCAAGCCCAAGGACTGGCAGAAGTATCCCTATCCCTTTATCTACGGCCAGTTCGACCCCAGCCTGTTCCCCAGCAACAACTGGCGCGAATGCTGCCGGGACGCGGTGAGCGTGCCGGCGATCCGGGACTGGGCCTCGGACCGCTTCGACAACGACGATCCCCTGCTGATCGAACAGATCCGTACCCGGCTGCTGCCCCGGCGCGGAGTCTGGGCCTCGGCGGACCAGATCCTGGTGACGGTGGGCGCCCAGCAGGCGCTGTACATGCTGGCCCGGCTGCTGCTGGACGGCGACAGCACCATCGGCATCGAGGATCCGGGCTATGTGGATATCCGCAATATCGCCACCATGAACCCGGCCAAGGTGCGCCCGCTGCCGGTGGACGAACAGGGACTGATCGTCGACGAACGGCTCGATGGCTGTGATCTCGTCTACAGCACCCCCAGCCACCAGTGCCCCACCACGGTGACCATGCCGCTGGAGCGGCGCTATGCGCTGCTGGACAAGGCCAGCGAGCAGGACTTTTTGATCATAGAGGACGACTATGAGAGCGAGAGCAACTTCAGGACCAACCCCATTCCGGCCCTGAAGAGCCTGGACAAGAACGACAGGGTGCTCTACGTGGGCAGCCTGTCCAAGACCCTGGCGCCGGGACTGCGCCTGGGCTACCTGGTGGGGCCGGCGGAGCTTATCCGCGAGGCGCGCGCCCTGCGCCGGCTGATGCTGCGCCACCCGGCGGCCAACAACCAGCGTTCGGTGGCGCTGTTCCTGGAGCGGGGCTACCACGACGCCCTGATCATGAACATCGCCAAGGCCTACGAGGAGCGCTGGCAGGAAATGGGCGCGGCGCTGGATGAATACCTGCCGTCCTCCAGCCGCCAGCCCAGCTTCGGCGGCTCCTGCTACTGGGTGCGCGGCCCCGAGGGACTGGACAGCCGCATCCTGCGCAAGGAGGCGGCGGACAGGGGCATCCTGATCGAACCCGGCGACATCCATTTTCTGGCCGAGCCGGTGCCGCTCAATTACTTCCGCCTGGGCTACTCTTCCATCCCCGCCGCCAGGATCCGCCCCGGCATCAAGGCGCTGGTGGAGCTGATCGAGGATATGGTCTGAGTCCCTTCATGTTAACCACTTGTTAACGAGGGGCGCCGTCGGGCGCCTCTCTTGTTTTTCAATTAATTGATTATTAAGTGCTTTATGGCTGGCGTAACCGTTGTTACGGAACTGGTCCTACTCTCTTCCCCCCCCACTTCCTAATCTAGCTCCAGTGAATCACATCGCAGCCAGCAGGCGCCATTCGCCCCGCCGACATCCGGGAGGGGAAGCCCGGAACGAGGCGGCCGGCGGTGGCCGATTCACCACAGAACCAATAACAAACAAATGAAAACCTGCTTGAACCGAAACATTGGATTGAACCCTCCGGGGTGACGGCCACCACCGTCACCGACAGGAACCAGCAAAAAGGAAGACAGCTATGCCACGTATGACTCCCAGTGAAGCCATGGTCGAAACCCTGGCGGCCAACGGTGTAACCGATATCTTCGGCATCATGGGCTCCGCCTTCATGGACGCCATGGACATCTTCGCCCCGGCGGGCATCCGCCTGATCCCCACGGTGCACGAGCAGGGCGCCGGCCACATGGCCGACGGCTACGCCCGGGTCAGCGGCCGGCACGGCGTCTGTATCGCCCAGAACGGCCCCGGCATCACCAACTTCGTGACCGCCATCGCCGCCGCCTACTGGGCCCACAGCCCGGTGGTGTGCATCACCCCGGAAACCGGCTCCATGACCCAGGGTCTGGGCGGCTTCCAGGAAGCGCAGCAGTTGCCCTTCTTCGAGACCATCACCAAGTACCAGGGCCATGTGGCCAACCCGGCGCGGATGGCCGAGTTCACCGCCCGCTGCTTCGACCGGGCCATGCTGGAAAACGGCCCCACCCAGCTCAACATTCCGCGGGACTTCTTCTACGGTGACATCAACGTGGAGATCCCCCAGCCGATCCGCATCGAGCGCGGCGCCGGCGGCGAGCAGAGCCTGCAGCAGGCGGCCGCCCTGCTGGCCGAAGCCAGGAACCCGGTGATCATCTCCGGCGGCGGCGTGGTGATGGCCGACGCGGTGGAGGAGTGCAAGGCCCTGGCCGAGTTCCTGGGCGCCCCCGTGGTCAACAGCTACCTGCATAACGACTCCTTCCCGGCCAGCCACCCGCTGTGGTGCGGCCCGCTGGGCTACCAGGGCTCCAAGGCCGGCATGAAGCTTATCTCCCGCGCCGATGTGGTGCTGGCACTGGGTACCCGCCTGGGGCCGTTCGGCACCCTGCCCCAGCACGGCCTGGACTACTGGCCGAAGCAGGCCAAGATCATCCAGGTGGACTGCGACGCCAAGATGCTGGGCCTGGTGAAGAAGATTTCCGTCGGCGTGTGCGGTGACGCCAAGGCCGCCGCCGTCTCCATCCTCGAGCGGCTGCAGAACCTCAACGTCGCCTGCCTGGAAAACAAGGGCGCCCGCGCCAGCGAGATCGCCGCCGAAAAAGCGGCCTGGGAAGCGGAGCTGGATCAGTGGATCCACGAGAAGGACGACTATTCCCTGGACATGATCGCCGAGCAGGCGGAAGAGCAGGGCAGCTACCTGCATCCGCGCCAGGTGCTGCGCGAGCTGGAAAAGGCCATGCCCGAGGACGTGATGGTGTCCACCGACATCGGCAACATCAACTCGGTGGCCAACAGCTACCTGCGCTTCGAGAAGCCGCGCTCCTTCTTCGCCGCCATGAGCTTCGGCAACTGCGGTTACGCCCTGCCGACCATCATCGGCGCCAAGACCGCCGCGCCCCATCGCCCGGCCATTTCCTACGCCGGTGACGGCGCCTGGGGCATGTCGATGATGGAGATCATGACCTGCGTACGCGAACACATTCCGGTGACCTCCATCGTGTTCCACAACCGCCAGTGGGGCGCGGAGAAGAAGAACCAGGTCGACTTCTACAACCGCCGCTTCGTGGCCGGCGATCTGGAAAACCCCAGCTTCGCCGACATCGCCCGCGCCATGGGTGCCGAAGGGGTGACGGTGGACAAGCTGGAAGACGTGGGCCCGGCCCTGAAGGCCGCCATCGCGCGCCAGATGGAGGAGGGCAAGACCACCGTCATCGAGATCATGTGCACCCGCGAGCTGGGCGACCCCTTCCGCCGCGACGCCCTGTCCAAGCCGGTGCGTCACCTGGACAAGTACAAGGACTATTGCTGATAAGGAAGCTGCCCGCCACGGCGGGCAGCGCTAGGCAACTGGTTGTTTGTTGCGACGTAAAGAAGAGGCAACAGGGCCGCCTCCTCCGACACGCTTCAAGTACGTCCCTGTATCGCTCGGCACATGCCATCCCTGGCATGTGACGGTCGGCGGAGGCAATCCCTGTTACCTCTTTCATACCCCGGCATTGTCTGAGAGTGAAGCCAACAGGCGACATCGGTGCATTGAGGAGGGCAGAGGGTGCTGCTCCGCCGACCCTCCGCGTCAGGGATGGCGCGGCGGAGCCCCCAGGGAGGGGTTCACGGCGTGTCGGTGGAGTAGCGGCCTTTGGCCGATGATCTGCAATTTCTTTGTCACCGTATGCCGGCGCTGGTAGCCGGAAATACCGGAACACAACCCGATGCCATTGTGTCAGTGGCCTCCGGTGGTCTTCTGTCGAACAGGAAGGGAATCATGCTCAATACCGCGCCCAAGGAATGCCCGCCCCGCTTGCTGGCCCAGGCCCGCCAGCACCCCAGGGTCACCACTGTGGTGATCAACCCGGTCAACGCCGTGTCCCTGGCCAGCGCCCGGCTGGCCCGGGAGCAGGGGCTGATCGAGCCGATACTGGTGGGGGATGTGGCCGTCATGCGGCATCAGGCCCAGGCCATGGGCTGGACGCTGGACGGCCTGCGCCTGGTGCCGGCCGCCGACGAAACCGAGGCCGCCCGGCTGGGCGTCGCCCTGGTCAGCCAGGGCGAGGCCGGCGCCATCATGAAGGGCCATGTGCATACCGATATCCTGCTGCGGGCGGTGCTGAACAAGTCCGCCGGGCTGCGTACCGACAGCCGGCTGAGCCACCTGTTCCACATGACGGTGCCGGGCAGCTGCAAGGCCCTGTGCATCACCGACGCGGTGATCAACGTCCAGCCGACAGTGCTCGACAAGCTGCACATCGCCCGCAACGCCATCGGCCTGATGCACGCCCTGGGCAACCCCGAGCCCAAGGTGGCGGTGCTGTCGGGCACCGAGGAGGTGAGCAAGAGCATGCCTTCCAGCCTGGACGCCGCCGAGCTGGTCAAGCTGGCGGCCATGGGGGCCCTGCCCGGCGCCCTGGTGGAAGGCCCCCTGGCCTTCGACAATGCGGTCTCGGCGGAGGCGGCGGCCATCAAGGGCATCCGCGGCCGGGTGCCGGGGCAGGCGGACATCCTGCTGGTGCCCAACCTGGAGTCGGGCAACTTCCTGTTCAAGCAGATGGTGTACTTTATGGGCGCCACCGCCGCCGGCCTGGTGCTGGGCGCCAGGGTGCCGATCATCCTCACCTCCCGCGCCGATCCGCCCGAGGCCCGGCTGGCGTCCTGCGCCCTGGCCGCCCTCCATTGTGCCCACCAGGCCAGCCGCGCCGCGGTGGCCTGAGCCTCGACCCGAAAGGAGCTGTCCATGTCACTCAGTCGTTATGGTTTTATCGTCAAGGGGCCGGATCTGGAGCTGTTCAAGCACCACGGCCGCATCAAGAGCGACGGCTTCGACATCGCCGTGGCCGGGGTGCGTACTCTGGAGGAGGCGGTCATGGCCGCTCAGGAAATGCTGACCCGGCGCATCGAGCTTATCGAGCTGTGCGGCGGCTTCAGCGCCGAGGAGGAAGCGCAGATCCGCGCGGCGATCCAGGATCACGTGCCCCTGGGGCGGGTCAGCTACCGGCCCGAAGACCAGGGCCGGGTCGACTGGCCCTGACCCCCTCGAGGCCGCTTTATGGCTGACGGCCGGCCCGGCGAGGACCGGCCGTTTCCAGCTCCCCCTGCCGGCTCAGCCGGTAGTGATCCAGATCCCGTGCCAGCACCAGCCTGCCCCCGTAATGGGCGCGGGCTTCCGCCGCTATCTCGTCGATATGGGGCGAGCCGGCACCGTCCTGGTAGCGGGGGCTGAAGTGGGTGAGGATCAGGTTGGGCAGGCCGGCCTGTTCGGCGAAGCGGGCCACCCGCTCGGCGTCGCTGTGCTGGGGCGCCGGTCCCAGGCGCTCGGCCACTTCCCGGGTGTAGGTGGCCTCGTGCACCAGCAGGCAGGCGCCCCGGGCGGCCTCCGCCAGCAGGGCGGGGCTGTCGTTGTCACCGGCGATGATCACCTTGCGCGGCGCCCGTGCGGGCAGCCGGTAGTCCTGCCCCCTGAGGCGCCGTCCCTCGAACTCCAGCTCCTCCCCCCGGTGCAGCCGGCCCCACAGCGGGCCGGCGGGAATGCCCTCGGCGGTCAGCCGGGCCACATCCAGCTTGGCTTCCACCCGGGTTTCGGTAAACACATAGGCATAACTCGGCACCCGGTGGGACAGGGCCACCGCTTCCAGCGTGAAATCCTGCACCGCCAGGGGGGCCTGCAGCGATTCGACCGGCACGAAATCGATGGGGAAGTCGAGCCGGAGATCGCTCAGCCGGGCCACGCACTCGATAAAAGCCGCGATGGGCGCTGGGGCGATGATGCGCAGCGGCGCCGTGCGCCCGGCCAGGGCGGCGCTGGCCAGCAGTCCGGGCAGGCCGTAGCAGTGGTCGCCGTGCACATGGGTGATCAGCAGGGTGTCGAGCTGCATCGGCGACAGCCGGGTATGCAGCAGCCGGTGCTGGGTGCCTTCGCCGCAGTCGATCAGGCACCAGGCGCGGGAGCCGGCCCTGCGCAGGGCCAGGCCGGAGACGTTGCGGCTCTTGGTGGGGGTACCGGAGGAGGTGCCGAGGAAGATCAGTTCCATGCGCTGCGCCGACGAAAAAGGAGTCCCTTGATGGTAACCGCAAGCGCCGGGATGGGGAATCCGGAGTCACTTTCTGGACGCTGTTTGCGATCGTTGCAAAGCTGTCTGTCACTCATCCAGCAAGGAGTCAACAGGGCCACCTCCGCCGACACGCCGCAATATATGACACTCGCTGTTTCGGCCTGCTGCGAACATTCACTGGAGGTTCGGTCAGGCCGAAACCGCTCGTCGCGGCGAGCAAGCTCGCCCCCTGTAGGCTCGCACCTGCCGAATGTCGCGGCAACCGGAGGTATCGCCGCGCTGCGACTTGTCACTGGCAACTCGGTCGCGGCGATACCTCCGGTGCAAGGCGCTTCGCGCCCCCTGGCAGGTGACGGTCGGCGGAGGCCATCCCTGTTGCCTCTTTCCAGCCCCGACGCCGTCTGAAGGTGTTGCCAACAGGCGGCATCGGGGCGACAGAGAGGACAAAGGGCGCAGCTCCGCCGGCCCTCCGCGCCAGGGAGGGCGCGGCGGAGCCCCCATGGATGGGTTTACGGCGTGCCGGAGGAGCTGTGCGCTTTGGCCGAGTACAAAGGCTTTAAGCAAGCTCCTGGCAGAATGGCATCATTCAGCCGGCGCTTTTTTCTCCGGCCGGGGCACGATCAGGGTGGGGATGCGCGACTCGCGCAGCACGTTCTTGGCCACGCTGCCGAGCAGGGTGTGCAGCCAGCCCTTTTCGTGGGCGCCCATCACGATAAGATCGCAACCCAGCTCCCGGGAGCGGCGGAGTATGGTCTGCACCGGGTAGCCCTCCACCACTTCGCAGCCGACGATCTTGGTGCGCAGCGCCTTTTCGGTGGGGGCGATCACCTCCCAGAAATAATCCTGCCGTTGCTGCAACTGGGCCCTGGCGTGGTTGAGCCGCTGGTGCAGGAATTCCTCCCGGCTGCTCTGGTTGAGGATGTAGGACTGCAGGGTCAGCTTCTCGTCACCGGACAGCTGCTCCACCACGTTCAGCACATGGATGTCGGCGCCGGTCTGCCTGGCCAGGTAGACGGCGTACTGGAAGGCGTAGGAGGCGTTCTTGGAGAGATCGGTGCAATAGAGGATCTTGTTCACTTGGGGCAGCATCTGGACACTCCTTTTCGGTGATCAGGCTTCGGCATGGCGGCCTCTGGGTAACAGTATGGTGCCGCCGCCGGGGCTTGTCCTTGACCTGGGTCAGCCCGGCGGCGGCTTGCGCTAATAGCCCAGCAAGCCGGGCAGGAACAGGGCTATCTGCGGCACATAGGCGATGATGAAGACGGCGATCACCGACGTCAGGGCGAAGGGCAGGGCCCGTACCGAAATCTCCTCGATGGAGGTGCCCGACACCCCGGAGGCGATGAACAGGTTCTCGCCGAGCGGCGGGGTCTGGAAGCCGATGGACAGGCAGCACACCACCACTATGCCGAAGTGGATGGGGTCTATCCCCAGGTTGTAGGCCACCGGCAGCAGCACCGGCGTCAGGATCATGATGGCGGCCAGGGTCTCCATGAACATGCCCACGAACAGCAGAAAGAAGATGATCAGCGCCCAGATCAGGTAGATGTTGGTGGTCATCTCCAGCATGGAGGCGGCGACGATGGCCGGGATCTGGTTTTCCACCAGCAGGCGGCCGAACACGGTGGCGGTGAACAGGATCAGCAGCACCCGTCCGGTCAGCCAGGTGGTGGTTTCCAGCGAGCGCAGCACGTCCTTGAACTTCAGCTCCTTGTGCACGAGAAAGCCGATCACCAGGGTGTAGAAGATGGCGACGATGGCGGACTCGGTGGGCGTGAACAGGCCACTGTAGATGCCGCCCAGGATGACGATGGGCGCCAGCACCGACCAGATGCCCTTGCGCAGGGCGGCCAGGGTGTGGCCGGCGGACCAGCCCTCGGTGGTGCCCTTGTAGCCGTGCTTGCGGCACAGGAAATAGTTCATGATCAGCAGGCCGCAGGACAGCACCAGGCCAGGCAGGAAGCCGGCGATAAACAGCTTGGGAATGGACACCGACTGGAACTGGCCGTGCTGGGCAATGGCCTCGGGTGGCGCCATCAGCCCCATGGCCGAGATGCCGAAGATCACCATGGGAATGGAGGGCGGTATCACCACCCCCAGGCCGCCGGAGGAGGCGGTGATGGCCGAGGCGTAGCCCTTGCCGTAGCCGCGCTGCACCATGGCCGGGATCATCAGCATGCCCACGGCGGCGGTGGTGGCCGGGCCCGAGCCGGAGATGGCGCCGAAGAACATGCAGGCCATGACGGTGGCGGCGGACATGCCGCCGGTGAAGGGGCCGGCGAAACTTTCGGCCAGGTCCACCAGCCGTTTGGAAATGCCGGCGGCCTCCATCAGGGCCCCGGCCAGGATAAAGGCGGGCAGGGCCATCAGCGGAAAGGAACCGACCGAGGTAAAGGCGATCTGCACGAACTTGATCGGGTTTTCGCCCAGGTAGAGAAAGGAGGCCAGCGCCGAGACGCCCAGCGAGACGCTGATGGGCGCCCCGAGCAGCAGCAGGGCCAGGAAGCTCCCGAACAGTATCATGACGACGGATGATTCAACCATGGGGGTGCTCCTGCCTTAACTCGACTTGGGTTGGCCCGAGGATTCGATCAACTTCTCGACCTCCAGGGACTCGGGATCCCGGATGTCGATGCCCCTGACCAGCTTGTAGTAGTTGACCTGCAGGATGCGCAGCGTCATCAGCGCGAAGGCGATGGGCAATATCATGTAGACGTACTTCATAGGAAAACCCAGGGTCTGGGATTTCCAGAACAGGTTCATCTTGTTGAACACGAAGTCGTAGCTCAGCCAGACGAAGTAGCTGTTGAAACAGACCCAGATCAGGTCCGCCAGGGCCTCCGAGATCACCGCCACTTTGGGCGGGAAGAGCTTGAACTGAAAGGTCACCCTGTTGTGGGCCGCCAGCTTGGTGGCATAGCTGGCGCCGAAATAGACGAACCAGACGAACATGTAGGTAGACAATTCCTCACTCCAGGACAGGGAGTGGTTGAACAGCTGCCGCGAAATAATCTGGATGAACAGGATCACCACAAAGGTGGCGAGCAGGGTGCTGCAAATCACCCTTTCTATGTTATCGAGGATCTTGAAGATCAGTTTGCCGATGGTCATGGCGTTTCCTCCCTGAGAAAAATGCACCCGGGCGCGGCCCGAGTGCATTTTTGCTGAGCCGGCGGCTTAGATGGCGTCGCGGCCCAGGGACTGCAGGATGCGGTTCAGGTTGTCCTTGCCGCCCAGCTTGTCGTAGTACTTGGGCCAGACCTTGCTGATGGCGTTGTCCATCCATTCCCGTTCGCCGTTGGCGGGCTCGGTGATGACCATGCCGCGGCCGGTCAGCTCGGCCTTGATCTTGTCTTCCTGCTCCACCAGCCAGCGGGCGCTGTGCTCGGTGGCCGCCTTGCCCGCCGCCAGTATGGCCTGCTGCACCTCGTCCGGCTGGGACTGGAACACCGCCTCGGACATGATCAGCGGCTCAATGGAGAACAGGTAGCGGATATTGGTGATGTACTTCTGCACCTCGTCGAACTTCATGGCGTAGACGGTGATGTAGGGGTTGTCCTGCCCGTCGACCACGCCCAGCTGCAGGCCGGTAAAGGTTTCGGACCAGGCCATGGGGGTGGGGTTGATGCCCCAGGCGCGGTAGGTGTCGATCATGATCTCGTTGTTGGGCACCCGTACCTTGAGCGCCTTGAGGTCACTCAGGCTCTGCACCGGCTGCTTGGAGTTGGTCAGCACCCGGAAACCGGAATAGGCCCAGCCGACGATGCGCACCCCGGCGTCGCGCACCGTGTTGTCCACCAGTTGCTGGCCCACCTCGCCCTGGGTCAGGGCCACGGCGTCGTCCAGGCTCTGCACCATGTAGGGCAGGGTCAGCACGCCCACCGAGGGGGAGAAGGGGGTGACGTTGTTGATGGCCAGGATGGAGAAGTCGAGCAGCCCCATGGCGGCGTCGTTGACCGTGGCCTGCTCGTCGCCGAGCTGGCCGTTGAGGAACATTTGGGTATCGTGCTGGCCGTTGGTGCGCGCTTTCAGCTCTTCCGAGAATTTCAGCCCCAGCTCATGCTGGGTGCCGCCGGCCCCGTCGCCCACCGCGACCCTGAAGGTTTTGGCCTGGGCCAGGCTGCTGGTGGCCGCGGCGGCGCCCAGGCAGAGGGCGAAGGACAGGGATTTCACAAAACGTTGCTTGAATATCATGGCTACTTGCTCCAGTTGCAATGGCCCGGCCGAGGGCGGGGCGCTGACCTTCCGTGATACCGGGCAACCGGGGTTGCCCACTGCTGGCTCGATGTCCGCCATCCCCTTGCGGGTCAATGGCGTCTGGTTGATTCGGGCCCGCCGAAGCGGGCTTGAGGTTCATCTTGAAATGAGGCCGCCGAAATGGTTAGGACCACTTCCCTTTTCATGCTGGGGCCAGGTGAAAAGTACATTAAAATCAATAAATTAAAAAACGATTTTGTAAATATTTTGTTAACTGTGGCGGCCTGGCGCGCGCGCTTTGGCCAGCAGGGACAGGACCTCATCGAATACCCTGTTATCGAGGGCCTGGTCCAGATCCAGCAACTGGCTGTGGCGGTAATAGCCGCTCAGATCCAGCCCCACCCCCAGGGCGCAGAGCGCGAGCCGTCCCTCCCGCTCCAGCCGGCTGGCGACCTGGCGCAGGTGCAGGTCGAGGATGTCCTGGCGGTTGGCCTGGCGGGTGGCGGTGTCCATGGGGCAGCCGTCGGAGATCACCAGCAGCAGCCGCTCCCGCGCCGGCAGCGCCAGCAGCCGCTGTTCGGCCCACAGCAGGGCCTCGCCGTCCAGCCCCTCGCGGAACAGATCGCCCTTGAGCAGGGCGGCGATGTCCTTCCTGGCCCGACGCCAGGGCAGCTGTGCCGCCTTGTAGACGACATGGCAGCGTTCGTTGAGCCGGCCCGGCTCCGGCGGGCGCCCGTCGCGCTGCCACTGGCGCAGCGGCTGGCCGCCGTTCCAGTGGCCGGTGGTAAAACCCAGTATCTCCACCCGGGCACCGACCCGCTCCAGGGCCCGGGCCAGGCTGTCCACCAGCATGGCGATGCTCTCCATGTGCGGACGCATGGAGCCGGAGTTGTCGATCAGAAAGGTCACCGCCGCCTCTGCCCGGGGCTGCCGGCACTCCTGCTTGAACACCCGCCGGTCGGCCAGGGAGGTGACCAGGGTTGGCAGCCGCCGGCCGTCGAGCCGGCCTTCCTCCTCGCCGAAGCGCCAGCCCTGCTCGACGGGGCTGGCCAGCAGCCGGCGCAGCTTCTTGGTGAGCAGGTTGAGGTTGAGGCCCTGCTCGCGGATGCGTTGGTCCAGGCTGTCGCGCAGCCGGCCGAGCAGCTCGGGGCGCACCCGCCGGTGGGCGGGCCACTCCCGGTCGAAGCGGTCGCTGTAGATGCGGTAGGCGAGGTGTTCGGCCGCCTGGCGCAGGCGGGCCTGCTGTTCCGCCGGGCTGCTGCCCGGCCCCTGGTCGCCCTCTCCCTCCAGCTCCAGCAAGAGGCCGAAGGCCTTCCTGGTGTCTTCACTCAAGGGCTCGGCCTTGCCGTCCGCCGCCAGCCGCTGCTGCAGCCCGTCCACCAGTTCGTGCAGGCAGAGGGCGATGTCGAGGGCGGGCTTGGCGAAGGCACCCTGATCCTGGCGATGGCGGCGCAGCAGGCCGAAGGCGGGGCCGATTTCCCGCAGCAGGAACATGCGGGTGGACTCGATCAGCATCTCGGTCGGCTCATCCAGCGGGCCGCCGCCGAGCTGGACCCAGCTCATCATGGCCAGGGTGAACAGCAGCAGGCCCACATGGCTTTCGGTCTGGCCCGAGGCCAGGAACTGGTTGCTCCAGGCGCTGAAGCGGTGGTGCAGGTTGCGGCGGCTGCCCGGGTGATGGTCCTCGACCAGGGATTCCACCCGGAGCTGTTCCAGCAGCTCGAACACCAGGCGGGCGACCGGCGGGGCCGGCAGCCAGTGCAAGTGCAGGGCGGGATCCTGGTGGCGCAGGCGCAGGGCGATGGCGTCGGCGACGCCGCGAAAGGAGCCCAGATCGTCCAGGCCCGGCTCCGGGTGCAGATGGGGCGCGCGCAGGGGGTAGGGGCGGCCCTGCCATTCCAGCTGGTGGCCCCGGTAGCGCACCGCCGGCTGGGCCGACTGGGCGCGGATCAGGGCGGCGCAGAGTTCTTCCAGCCGCTGCTGGCGACGGGCGGCGGCGGCCGGATCCTGGGGTGAATTGGAGGTGGTGGTCATGGTTTCCATCCCGTTGATGATGCGGCTGGGTTCGGGCCGTGTTCGCTGTTGCCCTGAAGAAGAGGCAAAAGGGCTACCTCCACCGACACGCTGCAAGCACATCCCTGTGACGCTCGGCACATGCCGGATGTCGCGGAAACCGCCGTATCATCGCTTCGCGATGCTGGCGGCGGTGCTAGGCGCTTCGCGCCCCCTGGCATGTGACGGTCGGTGGAGGCAATCCCTATTGCCTCTTCCCAGCCCCGTCGTGGTCTGATGATCGCGCCAACCGGCGACGCTGAACGTTGAGGAGGACAAAGGGTGCTGCTCCGCCGACCCTCCGCGCCAGGGATGGCGCGGCGGAGCCTCCATGGATGGATTTACGGCGTGTCGGCGGAGCAGTACGCTTTGGCCGAGTGTTACAGATCGCACACAGGCGCTTATATCATCGCCAGCCGCAGGGGCTGGGATTCGGCCAGTTCCTGATCGAAGCAGCGTTGGTAATATTCCGCCACCAGCCCGCGCTCCGCCTCGTCGCACTTGTTGAGGAAGGAAAGCCGGAAGGCCAGTGCCGGATCGCCGAAGATCTCGGTGTTTTCCGCCCAGGCGATCAGGGTGCGCGGCGACATCAGGGTGGACAGATCCCCGGCGGCGAAGCCGGCCCGGGTCAGCTCGGCCACCGCCACCATGCTGCTGATCAACTGGCGGCCACGTTCATCCGCATAACGGGGCACCTTGCCCTGCACGATGCGGATCTCGTCTTCCCGGGGCAGGTAGTCGAGGCTGGCGACGATGTTCCAGCGATCCATCTGGGCCTGGTTGACCTGCTGGGTGCCGTGGTAGAGGCCATTGGCGTTGCCCAGGCCCACGGTGTTGGCGGTGGCGAACAGCCGGAAATAGGGATGGGGGCTGATCACCTGGTTCTGGTCGAGCAGGGTGAACTTGCCGTCCTGCTCCAGGATGCGCTGGATCACGAACATCACGTCCGGGCGGCCGGCGTCGAACTCGTCGAAGATCAGCGCCACCGGCCGGCGCAGGGCCCAGGGCACCATGCCTTCCTGGAAGCGGGTGATCTGCTTGCCGTCCTCCAGCACTATGGTGTCCTTGCCCACCAGGTCCAGCCGGCTGATGTGGCCGTCCAGGTTGATGCGCACGCAGGGCCAGTTGAGGCGGGCGGCCACCTGCTCGATATGGGTGGACTTGCCGGTGCCGTGCAGTCCCTGGATCAGCACCCGCCGGTTGCGGGTGAAGCCGGCGAGAATGGCCAGGGTCACGTCCGGGTTGAAGCAGTAGGCGGGATCCGCCTCGGGTACGTGCTCGTCCCGGTGCTCGAACACCGGCACCTCGAGGTCGGCGTCGATATGGAACAGCTCGCGTACCGACACCCGCCGGCTGGGTCGCTCGTGGATCAGATCTGTCATGGGGCTTGGCCTCGCTGGCTGAAACTGGGTGGTAAACAAGATGTAACCAGTGTAACCGGCGGTCCCCGCCCGCACAGGGCCAGTTGGCGGGAGGGGATGCGGCCAGGGGCTAGGCCGGCTGCCGGGCAATCACCTCCTCGGGGGAGGGCAACTCGCCGGGCGGGGCGATATGGCACTCCCGAAAGATGCGGGCGGTGCAGGTCTTGCATACCGCCGGATCCAGCCGGTCGTAGATGTGGTGGATGGCCCGGCCCTTGTTGGGAAAGACATGATCCTCGCCTATCTCCTCGAGCAGGTTGTTGCGGGCCAGAAAGCGGCTGACCCCCTCCTTGAGGTTGGAAAAGTACAGATCGCCGCCCTCGGCCCGGCGACGCTGGGCCTCCTGCACCAGCATCTCGGCGCCGACGATGTCCACGAAGTTGATGCCGCTGCCCACGATCAGCAGCCGGGGTTCGCGGATGCTCTGCAGGTACTCCTGCACATGGTTGACCGCCCCGAAGAACAGGGAGCCTTCGATGCGGATGATGCGCAACTGGGGGCAGTAGGGCAGGCGGCGTTGCTCGGCACTGACGAAGACGGGATGCTTGGCATCCGGATCCGGCAGTATGGAAACGATGCGCGGGGTGGAGGTGCGCTTGAGGTAGAACACCAGGGACAGCAGCACCCCGGCGTAGATGGCGAACTCCATGGCGACGAAGAGAGTGGCGAAGAAGGTGGTCAGCAGCACCGCCGCCTCCGACTTGCCGGCCTGCACGATCAGCCGGATATGGTGGAAGTCGATCAGGTTCCAGGCCACCACCAGCAGCAGGCCGGCCATGGCGGGCATGGGCAGCCAGGCGGTGAGCTCGGAAAACAGCAGCAGGATCAGCAGCAGCCAGAACCCGGCGAAAATGGCCGCCAGCGGGGTGCGGGCGCCGGAGGTGTAGTTGACCCCGGTGCGGGTAAAGGAGCCGGACGACACATAGCAGGAGAAAAAGGCGCCGACCACATTCGACAGCCCCTGGCCGACAAACTCCTGGTTGCCGTCCAGCCGCTGGTGGGAGCGGCTGGCCACGGCCCGGGCGATGGACACCGCCTCCACCAGGCCGAGCAGGCCGATGGCCAGCGCCCCCGGCCCCAGGGCACTGAGGGCGCCGAAACTGAGATCGGGCAGGCTGAAGGGGGGCAGGGCGGCGGGAATGGCGCCCACCAGGGCGATCCGCTCGCCGCCGGGGTCCAGTACCCAGGCCAGCAGGCTGGCCAGCACCAGCGCCAGCAGCATGTTGGGCCAGCGGGGACGGAAGCGTTTGATCAGTACGCAGCCGAGCAGGCTGACCAGGGCCACCGCCAGGCTGGGCAGGTGGGTCTCGGGCAGGTGCTGCAGCCATTGCCACCACTGGTCGGCCACCGAGCCGTCGGTCGGCACCGCCAGCCCGAAAACATTCTGCAGTTGGCTGGAGCCGATCACCAGGGCGGCGCCGGCGGTGAAGCCGAGCACCACCGAATGGGAGACGAAGTTGACCAGCACCCCCAGCCGGGCGGTGGCCAGGGCCAACTGGAACAGCCCCGCCAGCAGGGTCAGGGTCAGCGCCATACGGATGAACTCGGCCGAACCGGGGGAGGCCAGGGGGCTGATGGTGGTGAAGACGACGATGGACAGGGCGGCGGTCGGCCCGGAGATCAGGTGCCAGGAGGAGCCGAACAGGGCGGCGATGATGGCCGGTATGATGGCGGCATAAAGGCCGAACTCGGGGGGCAGGCCGACGATCAGCGCATAGGCCACGCCCTGGGGCAGCACAATGATCGCATTGGTCAGGCCGGCCAGGGCATCGGCGTGCAGGGTGCGGCCATTTACCATGGGTGCCCATTGCAGAAAAGGCAGGAGCCGCATCCAGGCCGTTTTGTCCTTGCCCCTGTTGTTCATGCCCAATCCCCCTTGCTGCGGCCAGGGTGGGAACCAGTCCCACCGGATACTGCTTATTAAAACATGTCTGCGACCGGATGACAGTTCCGTGAGGGGCCGACTCCCGCCTGCCGGCATGGCTGGCTCTATCCCGGGGTGATAACTGGCCTTTGTTGCTCCCCCTGGTGCCCGGTAACGTCGAACCAGGACGGAACCGCCCGCCGGGCGGCGGCAAGGACAAGAGGACGGCACCATGACATTTATTTCCTTCAACCCGGCCACCGGCCGGCAGAACGGCCGGTTCGAGGCACTGGATGCTGACCAGCTGGAGCGCCGCCTGCAACAAAGCGCCGAGGCGGCCGAAGGGTGGCGGCATCGCCCTTTCGCCGAGCGCGCCGCCCTGCTCAACCAGGTGGCCGCCCAGCTTTCGGCCAACCGGGAGCGGCTGGCCCTGTGCATCACCCGGGAGATGGGCAAGCTGCTGAGCGAGTCCCTGGCCGAGGTGGACCGCTGTGCCCGGGAATGCGCCTACTTCGCCGCCCACGGCCAGGCCATGCTGCCGCTGGCGCGCAGCCCGGTCACCTTCGAGCCCCTGGGCGTGGTGCTGTTGCTCGGCTCCTGGCACTTTCCCCTGTGGCAACTGTTCCGCGTGCTGGCGCCGACCCTGATGGCCGGCAACGCCGTGCTGCTGAAGCTGGCCGATAACCTGCCCGGCTGCGCCCGGGAGATCGCGGCCCTGATGGAGGCGGCGCAAGTGCCGGCAGGGTTGGTCACCAGCCTGGCCATCGACCAGGCCCGGGTAGCCGAACTGATCCGGGATCCCCGGGTGAGCGGCCTGGCCTTCGGCGGCAACCGGGAAGACGGCGCCAGGCTGGCGGCCCTGGCCGGGCAACAACTGAAGAAGGTGGAACTGGAACTGGACGAGGCCGAGCTGCACCTGGTACTGGACGACGCGGATCTGGAGGCGGCGGTGGACGCGGTGCTGCTGGCGCGGCTGGGCAACGCCGGTCAGCAAGGCATTGAAGCGCGGGGCCTGGTGGTGACGCCGGCCATCGCCGACGACTTCGTGGCACTGCTGGCGGCGCGCCTGGCCGAGTGGCGGCCGGGGCATCCGGAAG
>NZ_NMUO01000034.1 GCF_002237365.1 Zobellella denitrificans | reverse complement strand
CAGGGTCGCGCGGGCTCTCTGCGAGGACTCCCCTCCGGCGGCCCGCGCCGCCCTGCTGCCTGCCATCAGCCTCACCGGCAGCGGCGGCCTGGCAAGCAATGCCCTGCTGTCGCTGGCGGATCCCACCCGCACCCTGAGCCTGGGGGCCTCGCTCGGCCAGGTGCTGTTCGACGGTGGCCGGCTGCGCGCCCAGGTACGGCTGACCGAGTCCCGCCGGCGGGAGCTGGCCGAAAATTACCGCAAGGCCGCCCTCACCGCCCTGAAGGAGGTGGAAGACGCCCTCGGCAACGCCGCCCTGTTCCGGGACCAGGAAGCCCAGCAGCAGTTGATCGTCGACGAAGCCCGGGAAAGCCTGCGCCTGGTCGAGGCCCGCTACCGGGAAGGCGCCGACGAGCTGCTGGCCCTGCTCGACGCCCAGCGCACCCTGTTCAGCGCCGAAGAACAACTGGCCAACCTGCGCCAGAACCGGCTGGACGGCGCCCTCAACCTGTTCAAGGCCCTCGGCGGCGGCTGGCAGGCCGGCTGAGCGCAGCTCCCCGGCCCCGGCGCCGGGGTTCACAACCCTACCTCCTCCAGCCCCCTGGCGCGCTTTCCTCTTCCTTAGCCCAGAGCACCACATGGTTTAAAAATCAGGCAGCCGGGCACTGAACCTCCGCCGTTTGCAGGCTGGCACCTTGCTGCTGGAGCGCGGGCGGCCGGTCAGGCGTCGAAAACAGACGCAAAACCTATTGATAACCATTTGCATTTATCTTTGCATTTAATTATCTTGCTGGGCGCCGATAGGGCCCCACACCATCGGTGACAGTGACGAACAGAACCAGGCACAAGGCCCCAGAGAGGGCGGAGCACAAGGAAAACACCATGACGGACACAATTCAGCACGGGACCACCCGGGCCGCGGCGGCGGATCCGACGACAGCGTCCCCCACCGACTTTCTCTTCAACCACCGCAATCTCGCCCACTACCGGGACAGCCTGCACAGCGGCATCGAACTGGTGCAGCGGAAAACCGCCGGCGCCACCCGCCCCTTCACCGGCATACAGCCCCGGGAGCTGGCGCCCGACTTCGCCGGCATCGATCTGGACCAGGCCTTGTCCGGCACCGAGGCGGCGCTGGCGGAGCTGGAGCGGCTCTACCTCGACGACGCCGTTTACTTCCACCACCCCCGCTACCTGGCGCACCTGAACTGCCCGGTGGTGGTGCCGGCGCTGCTGGCGGAGCAGATACTGACGGCGATCAACTCCTCCCTCGACACCTGGGATCAGAGCGTGGGCGGCACCCTGATCGAGCAGAAGCTGATCGACTGGACCCTGGGCAAGATAGGGCTCGGCCCCGAGGCCGACGGCATCTTCACCAGCGGCGGCACCCAGTCCAACCTGATGGCGCTGCTGCTGGCCCGGGACAACCACTGCGCCCGCAAGCAGCAGGGGCACGACAACAAGCTCCACGGCCTGCCGGCCAATGCCGGCAAGTTCCGCATCTTCACCTCCGCCGCCAGCCACTTCAGCGTGCAGAAGTCGGCGGCCATCCTCGGCCTGGGCTATCAGGCGGTGGTGTCCATCCCCTGCGATGCCGACTTCCGCATGGATACCCTGGAGCTGGAGCGGGAGATCAACGCCTGCCTGGCCGGGGGCTTGATCCCCATCGCCGTGGTGGCCACCGCCGGCACCACCGACTTCGGCAGCCTGGATCCGCTGGAGGACATCGCCGCCATCTGCCGCAGCTACGATCTCTGGCTGCACGCCGACGCCGCCTACGGTTGCGGCCTGCTGGTATCGTCCCGCCACCGGCAGCTGCTCAAGGGCATCGAATACGCCGATTCGGTCACCGTGGACTACCACAAGTCCTTCTTCCAGCCGGTGAGCTGCGGCGCCTTCTTCGTCAAGGACAAGCGCCAGCTGGCGGTGGTGACCCACCACGCCGACTACCTCAACCCCCTGAGCCAGCTGCGCGAGGGCACCCCCAACCTGGTCAACAAGAGCATCCAGACCACCCGCCGCTTCGACGCGCTCAAGCTCTGGCTGACCCTGCGCACCATGGGGGCGGCGCGGATCGGCGAAGCCTTCGACCAGCTGCTGGCCCTGACCCGGGACGCCCACCGCCTGCTGGCCCGGCGCCCGGGCTTCGAGCTGCTGCACAAGCCCACCCTGAGCACCCTGGTGTTCCGCTATGTGCCGGCCGGGGCAGACCCGGACCAGCTCGACCGGATCAACGCCGAGATCCGCAAGGCCATCTTCCGCTCCGGCGAGGCGGTGATCGCCGCCACCAAGGTCGAGGGACGCCAGTACCTCAAGCTGACCCTGCTCAACCCGGCCACCACCCTGGCGGACATCGACGCCGTCGCCACCCTGATCGCGCACCACGGCGAGGCCTTGGCCCAGCCGGAACCCTGCCAGCCCCGGCTGGCCACGGAGATCCCCGCATGAACGACAGCATCCACGACTTTGCCGCCATCGGCATAGGCCCCTTCAACCTGGGCCTGGCCTGCCTGACCGCCCCCATAGCAGGGCTCAAGGGTATTTTCCTGGATCAGAAACCGGGCTTCGACTGGCATCCCGGCATGCTGCTGGAAGACGCCACCCTGCAGACCCCCTTTATGGCGGATCTGGTGACCCTGGCGGATCCCACCAGCCCCTTCAGCTTCCTCAACTACATCAAGGAGCAGGGCCGGATCTATTCCTTCTATATCCGGGAGGACTTCTTCCTGCTGCGCAACGAGTACAACCAGTACTGCCAGTGGGCGGTGAGCCGGCTGCCCAACCTGCGCTTCAACACCCGGGTCGAGCATATCGAGTACCTGGAGCCGCAGCGGTGCTACCGCATCCGGGCGACCGATCGCCAGAGCGGCGACGCCCTCAGCTTCCTGGCGCGCAAGCTGGTGCTCGGCACCGGCACCCGGCCCTACCTGCCCGAGTGCTGCCGCGAGGTGGAGGGCCCCGTCATCCACTCCGCCCACTACCTGCAAAACAAGGCGGAACTGCAGCAGCGGGAGGCGATCACCGTGGTCGGCAGCGGCCAGAGCGCGGCCGAGATCTTCCGCGACCTGCTGCAGGACATCGACGGCCGCGGCTACCAGCTGAGCTGGATCACCCGCTCGCCCCGCTTCTTCCCCCTGGAGTACACCAAGCTCACCCTGGAGATGACCTCGCCGGAATACGTGGACTATTTCCACGCCCTGCCGCCGCACCAGCGGGACAGCCTGCTGCAGAGCCAGAAGGGGCTGTACAAGGGCATCAACGCCAGCCTGATCGACGACATCTACGATCTGCTCTACCAGAAGCGGCTGCTCGCCGACATCCGGGTGCAGCTGCACACCAACTCCGAGCTGAAGGCGGTCACCCCGGTGGACGGCGACCTGGCGCTGACGCTGCGCCAAACCGAGCAGGGCGTCGACTACCGTCACCGCACCCAGGCGCTGGTGCTGGCCACCGGCTACCGGCCCTGCCTGCCCGAGTTTGTGCAGGGCATCGCCAGGCGCATCCGCTGGGACGGGTGCGGTCGTTTCGACGTGGCCCGCAACTACAGCATCGACCACGGCGGCAATCAGATCTTCGTGCAGAATGCCGAGTCCCACACCCACGGCCTGGTGACCCCGGATCTGGGCATGGCCTGCTACCGCAATTCCTGGCTGATCCGCGAACTGACCGGCCAGGAGCATTATCCGGTGGAAAGGCGCATCGCCTTCCAGCAGTTTGCCGCCCCCACGGCGGCGGTGCCCGAGCGGGAAGCGATCACCCTATGAAACTCAAACCCGCGCTGATCGCCATCACCCTGCTGGCGGTGGTGTTCGACACCATGCTGCTGCCCTTTTATCCCCAGTTCTTCGAAGGCGCCTACGGGGAGCGCAGCCCGCACCATGTGGGCTTCTATATCGGGGCCATCTGCCTGACGGTGATGCTGGCCTTTCCGGTCTGGGCCTGGGTGGCGAAGAAGATCGCCGTGCTCAAGCTGCTGGTGTACACCCAGCTGGTGGCCGGCACCCTGGGCATCTGGTGCTATTTCGCCGAAACCCTGGCCGGCTTCTGGGTGCTGTCGCTGACCATGCTGGTGTTCAAGGCCAGCTACCTGCTGATCTACCCCTACGTGATGAGCCTGGAGCACCAGGACAAACACGGCGGCACCATCGGCCTGCTGTCGGTGATAGTGCACCTGGGCAGCATCGCCGGCGCCGTGCTGGGCGGCACCGTGCTGCAGTTTATGGCGCCCAGGGACATGTTCCTGGTGATGCCCCTGGGGGACTTCATCCAGGTCGGCATCTGCCTGCTGTTGCTGAGCCAGGGCCGTCATCTGGCAGCGGCAAAGGCCGCCCCGGCGGCAGACGCCCCCAGCACCCCCAAGGTGCCCGGACTGGTGCTGCGCCTCGGCCTGATCATGCTGGTGTTCTACTTCAGCGCCTTCCTGGTACGCCCCTTCTTCTCCCGCTACTGGGAGGCGGTGTCGGGCCTGACCAGCCCCATGGTGTCGGGGGCGGTGTACGCCATCCCCGGGCTGGTGGCCTTCGTCGCGCTCTGGGTCAATCACCGCACCGGCAAGGGCCAGGACTGCAGCCATGGCGCCATCGTCTCGGCCATCGCCCTGGGCCTGGCCGGGCTGCTGCTGCAGGCCGCCCCCCAGCCGGCGGTGGTGCTGGCCGGCCGCGTGCTGTACGGCTGGGCGTTGTTCCAGGCCATGGTACGGCTGGACCTGCTGCTGTTCCGCTTCAGCACCCCGGCCGACTATGCCACCGACTTCAGCAAGGTGCATTTCTGCCAGAACCTGGGGGTGCTGCTGTCGTCCTTCGCCGCCGGCAGCCTGGTGGTGGCCCAGGGCCTGACGGTGACCTTCTTCGCCGCCGCCCTCGGCTTCCTGGCCAGCATAGCGCTCTACTCACTCACCCTGAGGACGGCCACCCGCGCCGCCCCCGACGCGGTGGCCACGCCCTGATACCGCCCCGCCAAGAGGAGACTTCATGACCGACATTCGCTTTCGCAAGAGAGTGCCCGGCCTGGGCGAGCTGGCCCTGCGCCCGCTCGACCCGCAGCAGGACACGGCCCTGCTCCACGACTGGCTGAGCCGGGACTACGCCCGCTTCTGGGGCATGCAGGACCACACCCCGGAGCAGGTTGCGGCCTTCTACCGGGAGATGGACGCCTGCGACCACGCCGAGGCCCTGCTGGGGCTGCACGACGGCCGCCCCGCCTTCCTGGTGGAATGCTACGATCCCCGCCATGACCGCATCGGCCAGCACTACCCGGTGGCACCCGGGGACCACGGCATGCACGTGCTGGTGGCCCCGGCCGAACGGCCGATCCGCGGTTTCACCTGGCAGGTGTTCCGCACCATCATGGACTTCCTGTTCAGCCAGCCCGAAGTACAGCGGGTGGTGGTCGAGCCGGACGTGCGCAACGACAAGATCCATGCCCTGAACCGGCGCGCCGGCTTCGTCTACCAGCGGCAGATACCGCTGCCGGAAAAGACGGCCCATCTCGCCTTCTGTACCCGTGACCAATACCACTCCGCCCTGATCGAGGACTGATCCCATGACCGCACAACCCTTCTTTTCCCCGGCCCAGGCCGTGGTCCACCTGCAACCCGAGCGCTGGGCCAGGGTCAACCGCCTGCACCTGCGCAAGGCGCTGAGCGAATTCTCCCACGAGCGCCTGCTCGCCCCCGAGTGGCGGCGCGACCAGGACGGCTGGGGCCACTACCGGCTGGCCGCCGACGAGGGCGAGGTGGAATACCGCTTCCGCGCCCGGCTGCTGAGCCTGGAACACTGGGACATCGACGCCGAGTCCATCGAAAAACGGGTGGCGGGCGCGCCCGCCCCCCTCGACTCGCTCAGCTTCATCGCCGAGTTCCAGCACCGATTGGGCATTGCGGACGCCATGCTGCCCACCTACATGGAAGAGATCACCAGCACCCTGTACGGCAGCGCCTACAAGCACGCCAAGGGCGGCCCGCTGGTGGCCGAGCTGCTCGAGGCCGACTTCCAGCAGGTGGAGGCGGCGATGATGGAGGGCCACCCCGCCTTCGTCGCCAACAACGGCCGCATCGGCTTCGACGGCAACGACTACGCCGCCTACGCCCCCGAGGCCGCGTCGCCGGTGAGCCTGATCTGGATAGGAGTGCACAAGAGTCGGGCCCGGTTCGCCTGCCTCGACGAGCTCAGCTACGAGCAGCTGCTGCGCCGGGAGTTCGACCCCGACACCCTGGCCGCCTTCGACGAGCGCCTGGCGGCCCAGGTGGAGCATGCCGCCGACTACCTGCTGATGCCGGTTCATCCCTGGCAGTGGCACAACAAGGTAGTCAGCATCTTCTCCCCCGACATCGCCGCCCGCCATATCGTCTACCTGGGTACGGGGCCGGACGCTTACCAGGCCCAGCAGTCGATCCGCACCTTCTTCAACCTGAGCCGGCCCGACCGGCACTATGTGAAGATGGCCCTGTCCATCCTCAACATGGGCTTTATGCGCGGCCTGTCGCCCTATTACATGAGCGCCACCCCGGCCATCAACCAGTGGCTGCACGCCCTGCTCGCCGCCGATCCCTACTTCGCCGCCAAGGGCTTCACCATGCTGCGGGAGGTGGCCTCCATCGGCTATCGCCACTCCCACTACGACCAGGCGGTGAAACAGGACAGTCCCTACAAGAAGATGCTCTCCGCGCTCTGGCGCGAAAGCCCGCTGCCCCAGGCGGGCCCGGGGCAGCGGCTGATGACCATGGCGGCGCTGTTGCATGTGGATCAAGAAGGGCGGGCCCTGCTGCCGGCCTTGATCGAAGCCTCGGGGCTGGACGGCGACGACTGGCTGCGCCGCTACCTGGACTGCTACCTGAGCCCGCTGCTGCACGCCTTCTACACCTATGATCTGGCCTTCATGCCCCACGGCGAGAACCTGATCCTGGTGCTCGACGGCCAGGTACCGGTCAAGGCGATCATGAAGGACATCGCCGAGGAGATAGCGGTGCTCGACCCCGAGGCGACGCTGCCGGAAGGGGTACGGCGCATCGCGGTGTCGGTGCCCGACGAGCTCAAGCTGCTGTCGATCTTCACCGACGTGTTCGACGGCATCTTCCGCTACCTCAACCAGATACTGGTGGCCCACGCCGGCTATCCGGAGCAGCGCTTCTGGGAGCTGGTGGCCGACTGCGCGCACGCCTACCAACAGGCCCATCCGCACCTGGCGGAGAAGTTTGCCCGCTACGACCTGTTCGCGCCCGAGTTCCTGCACTCCTGCCTGAACCGGCTCCAGCTCGGCAACAACCAGCAGATGATCAACCTGGCCGACCCCGCCCAGAACCTCAAGTTCGCCGGCAACCTGGCCAACCCCATCGCCCCCTTCCGCCCCTGAGGCGCCTCCCGGTCGCGGCATTGCGCCGCGACCATCATCACACACGCTCCTCTCGATGCGCTCGTCCGCCGGCTAGCGGCATCCCGCCAGGGGGATCAGCAGCGGGCAGCCTGCCTGGGGATGGGGCCGGATGTCGCAGTGCAGGCCGAAGATGGCGTCGACCAGTGCGGGGGTGGCGGTCTCGGCCGGCGAGCCTTCGGCGACCAGCCGGCCCTGCTTCATGTAGATAAGGTGGTCGGCAAACTCGAAGGCCTGGTTCAGATCGTGCAGCACCAGCACCAGGGTCTTGCCCTGCTCCCGGTTCAGCCGCCGGAGCAGGTTGAGCAGCTCGTACTGGTGGCTGAGATCCAGGTAGCTGGTCGGCTCGTCCAGCATCAGGATGTCGGTCTGCTGGGCCAGCACCATGGCCAGCCAGGCCCGCTGCCGCTGTCCGCCGGAGAGGGCGGCAAGGCGGCGCTCCGCCAGGGGCGCCATGTCCGTCTGCCGCAGCGCCTCGGCCACCGCCCCATGGTCCGCCGGGGCCGGCGGCAACAGGGGACGGCGGTAGGGGTAACGCCCCATCATCACCAGCTCCGCCACCGTCAGGGTATCGGGCGCGGCGGGATGCTGGGGCAAAAACGCCAGCCGGCGGGCCAGCCGGCGCCCCGGAATGGCGGCGAGCTTCTCTTGCCCGATCCGGATGCGCCCTTCCCGGGCGGGCTGCAACCCGGCCAGGGTCTTGAGCAGGGTCGACTTGCCGCAACCGTTGGCCCCCAGCAGCACCGTGATGCGGCCCGCCGGTATCGCCACGTTCTGCCGCTCGATCAGCGGCTGGCCACGGTAGCCGACGCTCAGACCCTCGGCCCTGATGGCATCCTCGTTCATCTCTTATTTTCCTCGCAAACGTTGTTGCCAGAGCAGCAACAGCACGAACACCGGTACCCCCAGCAAGGCCAGCAGCAGGCCGGCCGGCAGTTGCACCGGTGCGAACAGGCTGCGGCCGAGCCAGTCGGCCAGCAGGGTCAGCAGGGCGCCGTAGCCCATCACCGGCAGCGCCAGTTTGCCGGGCTGGGGCGGATGCAGAGCCCGGGCGAGATGGGGCGCCAGCAGGCCGACGAAGCCGAGGGTACCGGCCGCCGCCACCGCCATGGCGCTCAGGGCACAGGCCAGCAGCAGGCACAGGCTTTCCAGCAGGGCGACGGGGGTGCCCAGCATGCGGCTGCTCAGGGGGTCGAGCTGCAGCGGCGCCAGTTGCCGGCACAGCAGCCAGCCGGCGGGCAGCAGCAGCGCCGCCCAGCCCAGGGTGGTAAGCGCCGGGTCGCCGTGGCTGCCGGCGAAACTGCCCGCCAGCCAGGTCATCACCATGGCGATCTGCTGGCTGTCGGCCAGGATCAGCAGGCAGCCGATCAGGGCGCTCAGCAGGCTGCTCAAGCCGATTCCCATCAGGATCAGGGCCACCGCCGCCGTGCCCCGGCTCAGCCACCACAGCAGGGCCGTGCTGGCCAGGCCGCCCAGCAGCCCGAGCAACGGCAGCCACTGGGGGGAAAGGCCGGGTATCAGCAGCAACGCCAGCACCACCGCCAGCGCCGCGCCCTGGTTGATGCCGATGATGCCGGGATCGGCCAGCGGGTTGCGGGACAGGGTCTGCAGCAGCAGCCCCGCCAGCCCGAGCCCGGCCCCCACCAGCGCCGCGGTCAGTACCCGCGGCAGGCGCAGCTCGCCGATCAGTTGCAACGTCAGGCCGCGATGCTCCGGCGCCAGCAGCAGCGACAGGGTGTCGACGCTGCCGTTGAGCAGGCACCAGGCCAGCACCGGCGGCAGCAGCCACAGATAACCGTAATGACGCAGATGTCGCTTCCCCGCTCGAGGTACCTCCGTCGCACCAGCCACAGGAACCAGGGCACCCCCAGCAGGGCCAGCGCCATGCCCGGCGGCAGCCGGTCCTGTTCGTCGACCGCCAGCACCAGGCCATCCGCCGCCGCCAGCAGGCCGGCGCCCAGCACCATGCTGCCGATCAGTTGCCGGTGCAACCGCTCGCCCAGCCAGAAACGGGCCATGTGCGGCACCACCAGGCCCACGAACAGGATGGGGCCGCTCACCGCCACCGAGGCCGCCGTCAGCAGCAGCACCACGGCCGACACCGCCAGCAGCACCAGCACCGGGTTCAGTCCCAGGCTGCGGGCGGTGTCGCCCCCGGTTTCCAGTATTTCCAGCGGCCGGCCGCACAGCAGCGCCAGCAGCAGGGCGGGAAAGACCAGGGCGGCCAGGGGGGGAAGCTGGGCCGGCACCACCAGCGACAGGGAGCCCGCCAACCAGAAGCGGATCACGTCCAGCGCGTGCTGATCCAGCAGCAGCAGCATGGTTCCCAGGCCGCCGAGCAGGGTGCTGAGCAGGGCGCCGAACAGCAGCAGGCTGTCGGCCGCCAGCCGGCCGGTGGCCAGCCTGACCACGCCGAACACCAGCACCATGGCCAGGGTGGCCCCGCCCAGGGCGGCCAGGCAGGCATGCCACAGGGTAAAGGGCAGGGGCGAGATCAGCAGGCACACCAGCCCCAGGGCCGCGCCCTGGTTCAGCCCGAGCAGGCCGGGGCTGGCCAGGGGATTGTGGGTCAGCCGCTGCAGCAGGCAACCGGCGGTGCCCAGGGCCGCGCCGATCAGCAGGGCCGCCAGCAGCCGGGGCAGCCGCAGTTCGGTCAGCACCAGGTAGTCGACGGGCGGCATCGCCTCGCCGCCACCCAGCAGCCAGCGCCAGCCGGACCCGGCCAGGTTATCCCCGCCGAGCAGCAGGGCCAGCGGCAACAGCAGCAACACGGCCAGCGGCAGCCAACGCCGCCAGGGACTAACGGGGCGAGTAGTCATCGATAATCCGCTCCAGATCCATCAGCACCTTTTCCGCCGCCAGCGGGCCTATGCCCAGCATCCAGTAGCCGTCGTCCACCTCGTAGAGCCGCCCGCCGAGCAACGACCAGAAGGCGGAATCCTGCCAGCGCCGGATCAGGGAGCCCTTCTCGGGGGCGTATTCGCTCAGCAGTATGATATCGCCGTCCAGGGCCTCGATATGGCGGGGCGACGCCAGTTGCCGGGCGAAGCCGCCGCCCGCCTGGGACGCCGGCCGGTCCAGCCCGCAACGCGCCAGCAGGCTGCCGACGAAGGAGTCGCGCAGGTACAGCCGGACGTGGGTCTGCATGGAGCGCACCAGCGACAGGGTGGGATGGCCCTTGCGGGCATGGAGGGCGGCGATGCGCCGGCAGCGGGCATCGATGGCCGCCAGCCGCCGTTCCGCTTGCGGCTCGCGATCGAGGGCCCGGGCAAACAGCAGGAAGTTCTCCGCCCAGCCGGCGCCGACGCTCTCGCTGAACACGGTGGGCGCCATGCCGGACAACAGCGGATAGAGCCGGCCATGGCGCAGCCGGCTACCCAGGATCAGATCGGGCTGCAGTTGCAGCAGCCGTTCCAGATCCGGCTCCTGCACCACCCCCAGCGCCACCGGCGGTACCGCCGGCGCCAGGTAAGCGGGAAACTGCCCGACCTGATAGGGGGTGGTGGCGGCGATGGGCGTCACCCCCAGCGCCAGGGCCATATCCAGTTCGCCGGTATCCAGCACCGCTACCCGCCGGGGTTGTGCGGGCACGCAGCTCTCGCCCATGGCATGGGGCAAAAGGCGGCACCCGGCCGCCGTTTCGCCCCAGGCCGGCGGGTGCAGCAGCACCAGCAACGGCAGGAAAAAGCGCCTTACCACCGGTACTGGTAACCCAGCTTCAGGGTCGCGCCACTGGCGGGGATATGGCTGGTGTTCTTGCCGTCCCGCAGCAACTGGCCATAGACATGGTAGTAGTCCTTGTTCAGCAGGTTTTCCACCCCCAGGCTGAAGCCGTGCCGGCCCTGATCGTAGCGGGTGCTGTAATCCAGGGTGGTGTAGCTGTCGACCTGGCGGCTGCCGAAGCCCACCTTGTCCTTGAAGGCGTCGTCCCGGGAGCCGCTGTAGTTGGCCTGCAACCGGTGCAGCCACTGATCATGAGGGCTGTACTCCACATAGGCCCGCACCTGCAGCGGCGGGATACGGTAGCCGTTGAGCGCCTTCCACTCGCCCGCCGCCTCGTCGTAGCTCTCGCCTTCCATCCAGGTCAGCAGGCCGCCCAGTTGCCACTGTTCGTTGAGCCGGTGATCCAGGGTCGCTTCCACCCCGTAGATCCGCTCTTTCGCCCGGCGCTGGGCAAAGGCGAAGTCCTGAATCACTACCGGTCCCAGATCCGAGGTGCTGTAGAACAGGGCCAGGCTGCCCTGGGTATAGCCCCAGTCGCCCCGCCAGCCCAGCTCGTAGTTGTCGGTCTTGATCGGCTTGAGCTCGGAGTCGTTCACGTTGAAGCCGGAGGGGGCGACGCGCAGCTGCAGCCCCAGATCCGGCAGCTCGAAGCCCTGGGAGAAGTTGCCGTAGAGTTCCATGCTGTCGGTCAGGCTGTATACCAGGCCGGCATTGAACAGGACGTCGTCGAAGCTGACGTCGCCGCCCTCGATGGCGTTGCCGCCCAGGGTGGTGAAGTCGTCGAAGGACGCCTTGGCGTGCTCGTAGCGGGTGCCGGCCTCGCCGCGCAGGCGTTCGCTGAAGTCGTACTCCAGCTGGGCGAAGGCGCCGACGGTGCGCTGGGTCAACGGCGGCATGAACAACTGGTCTCCGGTATCGACGAACACCAGGCCGCCGCTGTTGTCGTAGGCCGCGATATCATAGGTGGTCACCGGCATTTCCGATTTTTCCCGGCTCAGATCCAGCCCCCAGCGCAGCAGGGTATTGTCGTTCAGATCCGAGTTGATGGTCAGGCGGCTGCCGAGGGTTTCGCTGTCCAGGTAGGTCTGTGCCAGGTTGTTGCCCCAGGCCGCTATGTTGCGGGCATCGAAGGGGGTGAAACGGGCGTGGTAGTCGCGGTAGTACAGCTGGGCGTCCACCACCCCCAGCGGGGTCTGGTCGGCATTCCAGGCCAGGTTCACCAGGCTGTTGCGGGTACGGTTCTGCTCGTCCAGTTGCAGCCCGGAGATGGCCCTGGCCCGGACATCTCCCGGTGCCGCGGCATTGACCGCCGGATCCGAGGCGTAATCGGTGTCCTGCTTGGCGTCGAGATGGTTGGCGGACAGGGTCAGGGTGCCGGCGTCGAGGTGCCAGCTGACCTTGCCGGCCAGGTTGAGGCTGTCGGTATCCGACAGGTCACCCTGGCTGGGCTCGGGCGCAATGCGATCGCCATTGCCGTCGAAGGCCGCGCCCTGGTGCTCCCAGGCCAGGTTGAAACCGTAATCGAAGGTCTCGTTGCCGCCCCCCAGGGACTGTTCGCCGCGATAGCCCAGGCCGTCACCCGTCACCCTGGACAGGGAGCTCTGCACCCCGACCTTGGTCACGGCTTCGCCCTTGTTGCGCCGGGTGATGATATTGACCACGCCACCGGCGGCGCCGCTGCCGTAGACGGCGCTGCCACCGCGCAGCACCTCGATGCGCTCGATATTGGCGGGGTCGATGTTCATCAGGTCGCGGCTGATGTTACGGCTGGTGTTCTGCGGAATACCGTCGATCAATACCAGCAGGTTGCGCCCGCGCAGGGTCTGGTTGAAGTTGGTCAGGGTCTGGCTGGCCGGCGCCATGCCCGGCACCGTCTTCGCCAGCACTTCCCCCAGGTTGCGGGCGGTTTGCAACTGGGTATCCAGCTGTTCGCGGTCGATCACCGTCACCGCATGGGCCAGCTCGCTCGCCTCCATGCCCTGGCGGGTGGCGCTGACCACCACCGTTTCCAGCTCGTAGGGTTCTGCCGCCTGGGCCTCCACCGCCAGCGGGGCCGCCACCATCATCGCCAGCACCGGCGATACCTTGCTTATCTTGCTCATATAATCCTTGCTCTGTGCTGAAGGCCGATATCCATGGGCAGGCGAAGAGCGACCTTCCTCCTCTTCCGCCCGTCCTTTGCGATGGGTCAGAACGTCAAAAAACCTTCCGGCATACGGGTGCGGCCGGGCAACCGAGCCCGGTCGATGAGGGCACCAAGGCGGCGGCGATGACGGAAGGGGAATGAAGGCGCACTGTTCCTTGGCATAGAGAGGAAACCCCAATTCAAATGAGAATAATTTTTGTTTGGGAATTATTTTGTATTTGATTTCCTATTGCAATATGCAGGGGAACTTTTTTCTGATTTTGTGGACACCAGGCTTGGGGTGCCATCCCGGTGTTTTCCGTACGACCCCCTCATCCGATGGAGATCTTCCGATTTCCCGCCTAGGCTTTGAGTGGCGACAGCACTACACCCTCACCCCGATTGGCACGAGAGGCTTTCCCATGAAAGGCGACAAAAAGATCATCGAGTACCTGAACCAGGTCCTGACGGCAGAGCTGACCTCCATCAACCAGTATTTCCTCCATGCCCGTATGTTCAAGAACTGGGGGCTGAAAGAGCTGGATGAAAAAGAGTACAAAAAATCGATCAAGGACATGAAACAGGCCGATGCGCTGATCGAGCGGGTACTCTTCCTCGAGGGCTTGCCGAACCTCCAGAAGCTCGACCCGCTGCGTATCGGCGAGCACGCAGAAGAGATGCTGCAATGCGATCTGGCCCTGGAGCTGGAACAGCTGCCCCTGCTGCGCGAGGCCATCGCCTACTGCGAGTCCAAGGGGGACTATGTCAGCCGGGACATGCTGGAGGATATCCTCGAATATGAGGAAGAGTATGTCGACTGGCTGGAAACCCAGCAGGGGCTGATACGGGACATCGGCATCAAGAACTATCTGCAGGCACAGATGTAGGGAGACCAGGGCATGAAAGGCAACAAGAAGGTCATCGACACCCTGAACCAACTGCTGGCCGGAGAGTTAACGGCCATGGATCAGTATTTTATCCATTCCCGCATGTATCAGGACTGGGGGCTCAACAAGCTGTACGAGCGTATCGATCACGAATTCGACGATGAAAAAGGCCATGCGGCGGCGCTGATCGAACGCATTCTGTTTCTGGAAGGGACGCCGGACATGACCCAGCGTGCCGGCCTGAAAATCGGAAAGAAGGTTCCGCAGATGCTCAAAAACGACCTGCAGCTCGAATACGACGTCGACAAGGCACTGAAAAGCGCGATCAAGCTCTGTGAAGAGCAGAAGGATTACCAGAGCAGGGCCATCCTCGTACAGATGCTGGCCGATACGGAACAAGACCATGCCTACTGGCTGGAAAAGCAACTGGGCTTGATCGACAAGATCGGGCTGGAGAATTACCTGCAGTCACAGATGGGCTGACCGAAAACGCACAGATGCGGGCGCGCCGCCCGCGCTCCAACGGAGCGGCGCCGCCTAATCTTCCCAATTCCAGCATTGAAATAAAAACAATTATCGTTAATATTTGTGCCAGATTCAGGCTGGTCCAATCCGGCCGCCCTTTTCCCGACGAGGACCCCATGCAGGCAAGCCCTTCCTTCCGGATCCCCCTGGCACTCCCCTCCCTGGCCGGAGAACTGGCCGAGCTGTCGGCCCGGCTGGGAGAAAGCGGCTGGTCGTGCGGTGCCGCCGACCCGGGCTGGACCCCGGCCGGGGCGTTGATGACGCCCGGCTCGGCGCTGCTGGAAGGTTGGCTGGAACACGAGGGCAGCCATTACCCCGACACCGATCTCAAGACCCGCTGCGCTTTCCTGCTCGGCCGCTATGCCTGGTACCTGGCCCTGCCCCTGGCCGGGCTGCGGCTGCTGGGCGGGCGGCTGCCCGGATTCGGCCCGGCGCAGCTGGCGCTGAAGATGGAGGAGTACCAATGGCGGCATGAAGGCCAGGAAGGCACCGCCCGCCGCCTGCTGCTGCGCTTTGCCGACGGCTACCCGGCCGATGCCGGAGAAGAGACGGAGCGGCGGCTGCGGCACGGGCTTGAGGAGCATATGACCCCGCTGGTGAGCCTGCTGCACCGGCGCTGCGGCCTGCCCGAACGCGGACTCTGGTGCCTGGTGGCAGACTCGGTGGCGCTGGCCTTCCTGCACGCGGGCCAGCGGCTCGGCTGCGAGGCGCGGGCCAGGGCCCTCGCCCTGGCCGTGCTCAAGGAGCCCGGCTCCCCGCTGTACAACCGCAAGACCGGCTTTGTCGACATCGTCCTGCCGGACCCGGACCACCCCGGACGCGAGCCGGTCCGGCGCAGCTTCCGCACCCGCGCCGGCTGCTGCCGTTTCTACACCACCCAGGGCGGCCGCTACTGCGCCACCTGCGTCAGGGAACAGCCGGAAAACCGGGACCGGCGCCTGCGCGAACTGGTACGGGCTCAGTTGGCCGCAGACTGAGCGGCCTGTTCCAGGGCCTTGTCCAGCCCCCGCCACACCGCCTCGTGCTGGCAGTGGGCGATATTGATGCGCACATGGCTGTCCGCCTCGGGCTGGCGGCTGAAGTGCCGCCCCGGTGCCAACAGCAGGTTCTGCTCGGCGGCCAGGCTGGTGAGCCGGCCGGCACCAATGCCGTCCGGCAGCCGCAGCCAGCAGAAGAAGCCGCCCGCCGGGCGGTGCTCCACCCGGAATCCCATCGCCTCGAAGCGCCCCAGGGTCGGCTCCCGCACCTCGTCCAGCCGCCGACGCAACTGCTCCACATGGCGGCGATAGCGGCCGCCGGTGAGCAGTCGGTACATGATGGTCTCGGTGGAGGTGGGGGTGGACATGCCGGTGATCAGCTTGATGTCGGTCAGTTCGGCGATCATCGCCGGGTTGCCGGCGATAAAGCCGACCCGGAAGTCCGCCGACAGGGTCTTGGACAGGCTGCCCAGGTAGAGGGTGCGCTCGAACCCGGCCAGGCTGGCATAACGCAGGCTCTGCTGGGGGTCGAAATCGGCGTAGATGTCGTCTTCCAGCAGCCAGCAGCCGTGCTCGGCGAGCAGGCTCAGCACCTTGTAGGCCCGGCCGCGGCCGACGCTGGCCCCCACCGGGTTGCTCAGCACCGAGTTGGTGATATAGAGCACCGGCTGGTGCTCGGCCAGGGCCTGGCGCAGCAGCGCCAGATCCGGCCCTTCGAGCCGCCGGGGCACCGGCACCGGCACCGCCCCCATCAACCGCAGCAGGGTAAGGAAATTGTAGAAGCCGGGGTCGTCCACCAGCACCCGATCGCCGGGCCGCACCAGGGCGCGCAGCACCAGGTCCAGGCCGTGGGAAGCGCTGGCGGTCATCAGGATCTGAGACGGATCCACCTGGATATTGAGCTGCTCCAGCCGCAGCACCAGTTGGCTGCGCAGGGCGGGATGGCCCTGGGCGGTGCCGTATTCGGTGAGTGGCGCCGGCTGCCGGGCCAGCTCGCGCAGGGCGGAGCGGATGTCCTGATCCCCCAGCCAGTCCGCCGGCAGGCAGCCGCTGCCGGGCTTGTAGCGGAAGCGTTCGGTATCCATCACCTGGCGCAGCAGCGCCACCTCCTGGGCCATGGCGCTGGCGGAGGCATCCACCTCCAGCACCAGCCGGCGGGTTTGCGGGCTGCGCGCCACGTAAACGCCGCTGCCCTGGCGACTGACCACCAGGCCGGCGGCCACCAGCCGCTCGTAGGCGTCGGCCACGGTGAAGCGGCTCACTTCCAGTTGTTCGGCCAGGGCGCGGATCGAGGGCAGCTTTTCCCCAGGCTTCCAGCGCCCCTCGCCGATAGCCTGGGTGGCGTGGCGCACCAGCTGCTCCACGAAGGGCTGGTTGTCGGCCTTGTCGAAAGCCCAATCGGCGGCGGAAATTGTCATGGCGTGGCTACCTGTACACTCGGGTCATTTTTATAGGAAGTGTCCTGATTGTCCGGTAGTAAAGCGGCTAAGCTGGCCAAAAGCAAGCAACCGGAGTCCGCCATGAAGACCAGCAGCCAGCCTACCCTCGATACCCGCCCCCTGCTCGGCATGGCCTGGGGCCTGCTCGGGGTCATGACCTTTTCCGCCGGCCTGCCCGCCACCCGCATCGCGGTGCAGGAAATGCCGGCGCTGTTCGTGGGTGCCGGCCGAGCCGGCCTGGGCGGGGTGCTGGCCCTGCTGCTGCTGGCGGCGACGCGTCAGTCCCTGCCCAGCGGCCGCCAGTGGGCCCGGCTGGCGGTGGTGGCCGCCGGGGTGGTGTTCGGCTTTCCCATCCTCTCCTCCCTCGCCCTGGAGACGGTGTCGGCCACCCACAGCGTGCTGGTCACCGCCCTGCTGCCCCTGTGCACCGCCCTGGCCGGCGCCTGGCTGCACCGGCACCGGCCAAAAGCAGGGTTTTGGCTGTGCGCCCTGGCGGGCACGACGCTGGTGCTGCTCTACGCCGGTCAGCAGGCCCAGGGCCACTGGCAGCTGGCGGATCTGTGGCTGTTGCTGGCCTGCGTGCTGTGCGGCCTGGGCTATGCGGAAGGGGCGCGACTGACCCGGGAGCTGGGCAGCTGGCAGGTGATCTGCTGGGCGCTGGTGCTGTCGTTGCCGCTGCTGGCGCCGCTGATCTGGCTGAGCCGCCCCGAGTTGGCCCTCACCAGCCCGGCGGGCTGGCTGAGCTTTATCTACCTCGGCAGCTGCAGCATGTTCCTGGGCTTTTTCTTCTGGTACAAGGGGCTGGCCCTGGGCGGCGTGACCCAGGTCAGCCAGGTGCAATTGCTGCAGCCCTTCGGCGCCCTCTGGTTCGCCGCCCTGCTGCTGGGCGAGCCGATCTCGGCCCAGGCCATCTGGATCTGCCTGGCCGTGGTGGCCTGCGTGGCCCTGGGCCGGCGTTACGCCTGAGCAAAACGTAAAAATAAAAATTTGAGTTGTTGACTGGCACCATAACTGTAAACTCAATTTATCATTTTTACGTTAAGGTATACCCATGGCCAGAATACGGGTACCCAAGCCCATCGACGAGCTGTTCGGCAATGTTGAACCCAGGCAATTGTTCGAGCTGATGCAACGCTACAAGGCGATTGGCGACAAGGGACGCTATCTGCACTGGGATCAGTTCCAGCGTCGGGTACCAAAAGGGGACGATATCGAGATGGCCTGGCTGGCTGTCAAGATGGCCCGGAGGGCCATAGCCAAACGACAGGAAGATCTGCAGGCCGAACGCGGCGCCTGCTTTTCCTTCTGCGTCCCCGAATCCCTGTACGCCCAGCTGCACACCATAGATCGCCTGACCGGCGGCGGCCACGCCCTGGGCGACAGCCCCTTCGTCGGCGCCAGCGAGAAGAACCGTTATCTGGTGCACAGCCTGATGATGGAGGAGGCCATCACCTCCTCCCAACTGGAAGGGGCCTCCACCACCCGCAAGGTGGCCAAGGACATGCTGGAGCAAAGCCGCCCTCCCCGGGACAAGTCGGAGCAGATGATCTTCAACAACTACCTGCTGATGAAAAAAGCGGTGGAAAGGAAGGACGAGCCCCTGACGCTGGAACTCATGCTGGAGTTGCACGAAATCGCCACGCGGGACGCCATCGACAACGATGCCGTCCCCGGCGAGTTGCGCCGGGACGACAACATCTTCGTCACCGATCTCTATAACGAAGTGGCGCACCAGCCTCCCCACTGGGAAACGCTGCCCGAGCGGCTGCAGGCGCTGTGTGATTTCGCCAACCGGGATCACGGAGACCACCATCAGGAAACTTTCATCCACCCCGTGATCAAGGCGGTGATACTGCACTTCATGGTGGGCTATATCCATCCCTTCGGCGATGGCAACGGCAGGACGGCAAGGGCCCTGTTCTACTGGTTTATGTTGAAGTCCGGCTACTGGCTGTTCGAATACCTCTCCATCAGCAAATACATCCAGGAAAAACGGGGCGATTACGACAGGGCCTTTATCTACACCGAAACCGACGACTTCGATCTGACCTACTTCATCTATCACCAGATGAGCGTCATCATCAAGGCGGTGCATGGCCTGCTCGACTATATCGAGCAGAAGCGGCAGGAACTCTACTCTTTCATGGCCTGGACCGACAGCAGCCCCGTAGCCCAGGGCCTGAAACGCGGTCACCTGGAGATCCTGAAAACGGCAGTGAAGGAACCGGGTCGCACCTTTACCGCCAGGACGGTGAGCCTGGATCTGGGGATCAACGAAAATACCGCCCGCAGCTATCTCAACAAACTGGTGGACGAGGATCTGCTGGTGGCCAGCCGGCGTCGGGGCAGCCGCACCCAGCTTTACATAGCACCGGCGGATCTGAAAACCAGGCTGAAGATAGTGGAATAGGAAGCCCCCCCGCTTCGGCGTATAATGGGCCTCGGTTCAAGCAGTACGGGGCCTCTGGTGAATACCCTCAAATACCTCGCCGGTTATCCGGAAAGCATCCAACTCCAGGCCGGCGAGCTGCTCGACAGCGGCCGGCTCGGCGGTTACCTGCAGCGCAAGTACCCGACCCGCCATCAGATCCAGAGCGACAGGGCGCTGTACGACTACATCAACGGCCTCAGGAACCAGTACCTGCGCAAGAGCCCGCCGCTCAGCCAGGTGCGCTACGACAGCAAGCTCAACGTGCTCAAACAGGCGCTCGGCATGCACACCTACCAGTCGCGGGTGCAGGGCAGCAAGCTCAAGGCCCACAACAGCATCACCGTCGCCGCCCTGTTCAGGGAGGCACCGCCGGAATTCCTGCGCATGATAGTGGTCCACGAGCTGGCCCACTTCAAAGAGAAGGAGCACAACAAGGCCTTCTACCAGCTGTGCTGCCATATGGAACCAACCTATCACCAACTGGAGCTGGACACCCGGCTCTGGCTGCTGTGGCGGGACCAGCAGAAGAGCGCCTGAAGCACCTTTATGGCGCAGAGCTACCACTTTAGAGGTACCACTTTGGTGCAATAGGCCTTTTTCTGCACAGTGATCGTGCATTTCGTTGCAAAAGCGCCTTGATTTGGTGCTCCCGCCTCCGCCCACCGCTCAGCCATTTGGACACAATAGGCAATAAAAACAAGGCATTGCCAGCTTGGCATGATTCCGGCTTAGGTCCGTACAACATTATTGTCACGAGCTTAGCGAGAACACCCACATGTCTGCTTCCAAACTCAAACTACTGTCCTTCAGCGGCAACAGCCGCGTCCTGCATCTAACCTGGCTGGCGTTTTTCATCAGCTTCGTGGTCTGGTTCAACCACGCCCCCCTGATGGTGTTTATCCGCGACTCCATGGGGCTGACCAGCCAGCAGGTGTCCACCCTGCTGATCCTCAACGTGGCCCTGACCATACCGGCCCGCATCGTGGTGGGCATGCTGGTGGACAAGTTCGGCCCGCGCGTCATGTATTCGCTGCTGCTGGGGATTTCCAGCCTGATCTGCTTCTTCTTCGCCCTGGCCCAGAGCTTTGAGCAGATGGCCCTGGCCCGCTTTATGCTGGGCTTTGTCGGTGCCGGCTTCGTCATCGGCATCCGCATGATCTCCGAGTGGTTTCCCGCCAAGCAGGTGGGCCTGGCCGAAGGCATCTACGGCGGCTGGGGCAACTTCGGCTCCGCCGCCGCCGCCATGGTGCTGCCGGCCATCGCCCTGCTGTTCGGCGGCGACAATGGCTGGCGCTACGCCCTGGGCCTGACCGGCGCCATCGCCCTGGTCTATGCCTTCATCTACTACTTCAGCGTGTCCGACACCCCCAAGGGCTCCACCTACTTCAAGCCCAAGAAGACCGGCGCCATGGAAGTGACCAGCAAGGGCGATTTCGTGCTCTACATCCTGATGAGCATCCCCCTGTACGCGGCCCTGGCCCTGCTCACCTGGAAGCTGTCGCCGGCCGGCGTGTCCCTGCTGTCCGCCACCGCCAGCCAGCTGATCTACGCCCTGCTGGCCGTGCTGTTCGCCTGGCAGCTGTATCACATCGTCAAGGTCAACAAGGACATCTTCCACAAGCCGGTGCCGGCCATCCATCGCTACAAGTTCAAGCAGGTGGCGGTGCTCAACCTGGGCTACCTGGCCACCTTCGGCGCCGAGCTGGCGGTGGTGTCCATGCTGCCGCTGTTCTTCAGCGACACCTTCGGCATCAGCGCGGTGCAGGCGGGCATACTGGCCTCGGCCTTCGCCTTTATGAACCTGGTGTCCCGTCCCTGCGGCGGCCTGTTCAGCGACCGGCTCGGCCGCAAACGGACCCTGACCCTGAGCCTGGCCGGCGCCGCCATGGGCTTTTTCCTGATGGGACAGATGGACAGCAGCTGGCCGCTGGTACTGGCGGTGCTGGTCACCATGGCCTGCTCCTTCTTCGTGCAGGCCGGCCAGGGCGCCGTGTTCGCCGTGGTGCCGCTGATCCAGCGCCGCCTCACCGGCCAGATCGCCGGCATGGCCGGCGCCTACGGCAACGTGGGCGGGGTGGTGTTCCTGACTGTGCTGTCCTTCGTCTCGCCCCAGGTGTTCTTCTGGGTGATCTGCACCGTGGCCGCCCTCACCATGGTGGTGGTGCAGCTGATGGACGAGCCGCGCGGCCAGATGGCGGAAGTGCTGCCCGACGGCACCGTGCAGATGATAGATGTACACTAAGCCCTGAAATCGACCAGGCCGGCACAGCGCTATCCATATGTAGTATCGACTGTGCCACTGCCGTAGGATCCGCTGCAGGTACCGCTTTAGATGCCGCTGTAGAATCCGCTGTAGGTGCCGCTTTAGATGCCGCTGTAGGATCCGCTGTAGGTGCCGCTTTAGCCGGCACAAACCTGGCACGAACCAGCAGGAAAACGGCATCAGACCTTCAGGGTCCTTCCGTTTGCAGGCTGCGCCACGTAAACGGGCGCCTACAGGATAAAACGCCGAACGGGTCGCGTTTCAAACTGAGTGATGCGCGCCAAGGTCTCTCAACAACATCGCCAGGAACCACCTTTGACCAACAGCCTCAAGGTGCGCTGCGGCCAGCACTCGCTGGCCGGGCGCAAGGCCGAAAACCAGGACGCCCTGGGCTTCTACGCCCCGGACAACCCCCAGTTGCTCGACGCCAAGGGCCTGGCCTGCGTGCTGGCCGACGGCATCAGCAGCAGCGACCAGGCCGCCCTGGCCAGCCAGTCGGCGGTGCGCGGCTTTCTCTCCGACTACTTCAGCACCCCGGACAGCTGGTCGGTCAAGCAGTCCGGCGCCAAGGTGCTCACCGCCATCAACCTCTGGCTGTGCAGCCAGGGCAGCCAGTTCCTGAACGAATCCCGCTCCGCCGCCACCACCTTCTCCGCCCTGGTGCTCAAGTCCACCACCGCCCACCTGTTTCACGTGGGCGACAGCCGCATCTACCTGTGGCGCAACGGCGATCTGGAACCCCTGACCCAGGATCACCGCATCCGCCTGGGTCAGGGCCGGGAATACCTGGCCCGGGCCCTGGGCGTGGACTACGGCCTGGAGATCGACTACAAGTCGCTGCCGGCCGAGCCCGGCGACCGCTTCCTGCTGCTGACCGACGGCGTCTACGAGTTCGTGCCCGATGCCGAGCTCAGGCAGTTGCTGCACCGGCATCCGGAGCCGGAAGCCTGCGCCGCCGCCATCTGCGAGGCGGCCCTGGCCGGCGGCAGCGACGACAACCTCAGCTGCCAGCTGCTGTGCATCGACGCCCTGCCGCGGCCGGAGATGGACGAGGTGGTCGCCCGCCTCACCGACCTGCCCTTTCCGCCCGAGCTGGAGCCGGGCATGGTGCTCGACGGCTACCGCATCCTGCGCGAGCTGCACGCCAGCTCCACCAGCCAGCTCTACCTGGCGGTGGACACCGAGGGCGGCGAGCAGGTGGTGCTCAAGACCCCCTCGGTCAACTTCGAGGACGATCCCGCCTACCTGGAGCGGTTCCAGCTGGAGGAATGGGTGGGCCGGCGCATCAACCATCCCCATGTGGTGCGGGTACTGGAGCAGCGCCGGCCCCGGCACTTTCTCTACTATGTGCTGGAATACCTGGAGGGCCGCACCCTGGAGCAGCTGCTGGACGACGAGGGTCCCCTGCCGCTGGAGCAGGTGCGCCGGCTGCTGCCCCAGCTGGTGGCCGGGCTGCGCGCCTTTCACCGGCTGGACATGCTGCACCAGGACCTCAAGCCCGGCAACATACTGGTGACCACGGAAGGGGTGGCCAAGATCATCGACTTCGGCTCCGCCCGCATCGCCGGCATCGCCGATATCGCCACCCCCATCGCCCGCAAGGCCCTGCTCGGCACCAAGCAATACACCGCGCCGGAATACCTGCTGGGCGAGCCGGTCGACGCCCGCGCCGACCAGTTTGCCCTGGGCTGCATCCTCTACCAGTTGCTCAGCGGCCGGCTGCCCTACGGCGAGCGGCTGGCCGCCGCCAGCGGCCGGGGCCAGCTCAACCGGTTGCGCTACACCTCCCTGCGCCAGTACCAGCCCCAGTTGCCCCACTGGGTCGACCGGGCCCTGGCCCGGGCGGTGGCGCTGTCGCCCGGCCAGCGCTACCCGGCCCTGTCCGAGCTGGAAGCCGACCTCAGAAAACCCAACCCGGCCTACCTGCGCGAGGAGCAGCTGCCGCTGGTGGAACGCCACCCCCTCGCCTTCTGGCGGGGGCTGTCGCTGTTGTTGCTGCTCGGCAATATCCTGCTGCTGGCATTGCTGCTGGGCGGGGCCTAGCCGCAGCTTCAGCCGCGGGAACCCGTCGGCAACGCAGGAACAGCGCCGTTCGACACCTTGGAGCGCAGGCGGCCCGCCTGCCTTCGCGCGCAGCGCGAACCCGAGGATTGGCTTACCACACCGCAGGTTTAACAGGCGCGAGGCAGGACAGGCATCGCAGATTGGGCTATGCCATCGCCCACCTCGGTGCCACCCTCATGCGGGCGGGCCGCCCGCGCCCCAAGAAACATCATGCTGGTCAATTTTTAAACTGAAGGGTACTCTGGTCACGCGCTCAGGGCACCACCAGCCGGTAGCCGATGCCCGGCTCGGTAAGCAGGATGCGGGGATGGGCGGGCTGGGCCTCCAGCTTCTGGCGCAGCTGGGACATGTGCACCCGCACATATTCGTGGTGCTCCACGTGGGCGGGGCCCCAGACCGCGCTCAGGATCTGGCGGTGGGTCACCACCTTCTCGGCGTGGCGCAGCAGGAACAACAGCAGCTTGTACTCGGTGGGGGTCAGGTGCAGCGGCTCGCCGCCCTTGCACACCCGCCGCGCCGCCGGATCCACGGTGATGTCCCCCAACTGCAGGGGCAGTTCGGCGTCCCGCCCGGGGCGGCGCAGGGCCACCCGGATCCGCGCCAGCAGTTCCTGGGCACCGAACGGCTTGGTCAGGTAGTCGTCGGCGCCGGCGTCCAGGGCCTCCACCTTTTCCGCCTCCCGCTCCCGCGCCGAGATCACGATCACTGGCATCGCGGACCAGGCTCTCAGCTCGCGCAGCAGCGCCACCCCGTCCATGTCGCCCAGGCCCAGGTCCAGCAGCACCAGATCCGGGGTACGGCCACTCAGGCAGCGCAACCCCTCGGCGCCGCCGGCCGCCGCCTCCACCCCGTACTGGTGGCTGCGCAGCAGGGTCTGCAGAAAACGGGCCATGGAGGCGTCGTCTTCGATGATCAGGATATGGGGCTGGTTGGCCGTCATGCTGCTTTTCTCCAGGCCGGCCACACCAGGCGGGCCGTCATCGTGTGTCCGTCATCACTCTCGGTCAGGTAGAAGGCGCCCTGATGCAGGTCCGCCACCGCCCGGCAGATGGGCACGCCCAGGCCGGCGCCGCCGTCCCGCTGCAACCGGACCGCCCGGCCACCGCAACCGTTGCTCAGGGTAAAGGCGTAGAGTTCGCCGTGCCAGTGCCCTTCCAGCCGGAAGGGCGCCTGGCCGTGGCGCACCGCGTTCTCCAGCATGTTGGCCAGGGCGATCTCCAGCAGGGTGGCGTCGCCCTGCACCGGGGTGTCGTCGTCGATGGTAAAGTCGAAGCGCACCTCGTCGAACAGGTTGCCACGCCGGCGCAGGGCGGCACTGACCACCTCCTCCGGCATCACCACCTGCAGGCTCGGCTGCTCCTGGCGCTGCACCCGGTTGAGCTCCATCACCTTGTCGAAATGGCTGCTCAGCACCCGGCTCTGCTGGTAGATGGCCTCGGCGATCTCCCGGTATTCCGCCTCGCCCAGGCGCACCTGGGGGTCCGCCAGCATGCTGGCGTTGCCCATGATGCTGGCCAGCGGCGTGCGCAGATCGTGGGACAGGGAGCGCAGCAGGGCGTTGCGGCCGCTGGCCAGCTCCGCCTCCAGCCGGGCCTCCTGCTCGGCCCGGGCCAGCCGGCCCCGGGTCAGGGACTGGCCCAGCAACGAGGCCGCCACCCGCAGCAGGGTGCGGTTGGCCTTGTAGGGGCCGGTGGCGCAGCAGAGGTAGGCCACCAGCCGTTGCTTGTCGAACACCGGCAGCGCCTCGCCCTCTGCCGGCGGCTCGGGGTGGATGCTGACCGGGCTGCCCAGCCGGCGGCCCAGCAGCTGGGTCACGAACTCGTACATGGCTTCGGGCCGGCCGTGCCCGGGCAGGCCCCGGGCCAGCAGGAACATGCCCCTGAGCTGGCGCAACAGCTGGCGCACCCGCTCCAGCCGGCCGCGCAACTGGCCGCTGAGCCGGCTGATCAGCAGGCCCACCGCCAGCATGACGGCGAAGGTGAGCAGGTAGTCCAGGTTGTGCACGTGCAGGGTGTAGTAGGGCTCGACGAAGAGCACATCGAACAGCAGCACGCTCAGCACCGTGGCCAGGCTGGCGCGGCGGCTGCCCTGGCGCACCGCTATTACCGCCACCACCAGCAGCAGCGCCATGGCGATGTCGGTGGTGGTGAGCCAGCCCCGCAGCGGCAGCAACAGCAGCACTGCCAGCAGGGGGCCGCCCAGGCTCACAAGCCAGGGCGGCAGACGTGGATTATCCCAGGGCAATACGGCCTCCCGCATAGCGCAGCGGACGCTCCGGGTTGCCCGCCAGGGCGGTAAACAGATACACCGGGCTCAGCTTGCCAATCATCATGACTGCCATGATGAGCACTTTGCCCCCCGGACTCAACTCCCCGGTCATGCCCGTCGACAACCCCACCGTGCCCAGGGCCGAGATCAGCTCGAAGATCATCGCGAAGGGATCCGCCCCGGGCATCAGGTAGAAGGCCAGCAGGGTCACCAGCAGCAACAGGATCAGGGTGATCACCAGGATGCCGGCGGCCCGCAGCATGTACTCCACCCCCAGCATCCGACCCAGCATGCGGGTTTCGGTGCGGCCCTGCAGGGCCGCCACCACCCCGGTGATCAGCAGCACGAAGGTGGTGACGCGGATGCCGCCGGCGGTGGAGCCGGGGCCGGCGCCGATCACCATGTTGAGCATCAGCCAGCTCTGCCCGGCCGGGCTCATGGCGGCGATGTCCAGGCTGTTGAAGCCGGCGGTGCGGGCGGTGGCGTTCTGGAAGAAGGCGTGCAGCAGGCGTTCCCGCCAGCCCAGCCCGGCCAGGCTGTGGTCCTGTTCGAACAGCAGCAACAGCAGGGTACCCACCATCAACAGGGTCAGGGTGGCCCAGAGCACCAGCCGGGTATGGACGCTGCGGCAACGGCGCAATACCAGCAGTTCGAACAGCACCGCGAAGCCCAGGCCGCCGATGATAAAGCCCGCTGCGTGGGCCAGCAGCATCCAGCCCGGCGACACCGACATCAGGGAGTCGCCGAACAGGGCGAAGCCGGCATTGTTGAAGGCCGACACCGCATGGAACAGGCTGGTGCCCAGGCCCTGCTGCCAGCCCAGCAGCGGCACCCAGTGCAGGGCGAACAGCGCCGTCAGCACCGTTTCCACCCCCAGGCTGAACAGCAGGGAGAAGCGGAGCACGTCCGACAGCCGCAGATCCGGCCCCACCTGCCAGAAGGAGCTGAGCATGGCCTGGTTGCGCAGCCCCACGCTGGCGTTGAACGACAGCATGGCCGCCGCCCCCAGGGTCATGTAGCCCAGTCCGCCGAGCTGGATCAGCAAGCCGATGATGATCTGGCCCAGGGCCGAATAGTCGCTGCCGGTATCCACCACCACCAGGCCGGTAACGGTGACCGCCGACACGGCGGTGAACAGGGTGTCGAGCCAGCCCACCGGCGTGACCCGGGCCGCGGGCAACAGCAGCAGCAGGCTGCCGGCCAGGGCCAGCGCCAGGTAGCCCTGCAACAGCAGCAGCGCCGGCGAGCCCAGCCGTTTGTGGGTCAGGACAAGCTGCGCAGACATGCTTCCAGTTGCTCCTCGCCGGCCAGTAACAGCAGCTTGTCACCCGGCTGCAGCCGGCCCGCCTGGGCCAGTTGCTCGGGCTGGTAGTCCTTGTAGCGGGACAGGGACAGCAGCTTCACCTGGTGCCGCCCGAGCAGGGACATGATGTTGCGCTCGATATGGGCCGAGGTGACCTCGATCTCGGCCACCATCTGGCCGGTGGACAGCACTTGGCGGCTGCACAGCTCCGGGTGGCCCAGCCAGGCCGCCACCATCTCGCCCATGGCCTGCTCCGGGTTGATGGCCCGGCTCACGCCCATCTTCAGCGCCAGCTTGTGGTGATAGCTGTCGCGGGTCTTGCACCAGATCGCCTCCACCCCCGCCTCCTTCAGGTTGAGGATGGTGATCAGGCTGCTCTGCAGATCGGTGCCGATGGCCACCACCACCGCGAAGAACTGCCGCCAGTCGATACTGGCGGTCACCTTGGGGTCTGTGCCGTCGGCGATGATGGCCTCGGCCACATCATCGGCGATGGCGTGCACCCGCCCCTGATCCGAGTCCATCGCCATCACCTCCAGGCCGGCGCCCCGCGCCGCCCGGCAGAAGGCCGAGCCGAACCGGCCCAGGCCGATCACCGCAATACGTTTTTTTGCCATGGTTTGAAGTCTCCGTAAGCCATGAGCCAAGCCTACGAAAACACGCATAAGGAGGGTGTTTAGATTGCGGGGACGGATATAAAGAAACTGTAAAGACATGGGCCGGCCAGGACGACCCATGTCCGCCGGCGGACGCTCAGCCCGCTTCCCGGTAGCCCGTCATCTGGACCAGCCCCTCGCCCAGGGCCCGCATGTCGTAGCCGGTGGGGGTCTGGTGCACCCGCAGCCCGAACTCGGGCAGCACCGCGAAGATATGGTCGAAGATGTCGCCCTGGATGCCCTCGTATTCCACCCACTTGGTGGTGTTGGTAAAGGCGTAGATCTCCATGGGCACGCCGTTCGAGCCCGGCTCCAGCTGGCGCACCATCAGCGTCATCTGCTGGTGGATGTGCGGATGGGCCCGCAAGTAGGCGTTGAGATAGGCGCGAAAGGTGCCCAGGTTGGTCAGCCGGCGACCGTTGACCAGGGACGACAGATCCGCCTGCTGCTCGCTGTTGTGGCGGCCCAGCTCCTGCACCTTGTCGTCCAGGTAGGGGGCCAGCAACTGGGCCTTGTGCAGCCGCTTCAGTTCGCTTTCATCCAGGAAGTGCACGCTGCTGGCATCCAGGTGCAGGCTGCGCTTGATGCGCCGGCCGCCGGACTCGCTCATGCCGCGCCAGTTCTTGAAGGAGTCGGCGATCAGCGCATAGGTGGGAATGGTGGTGATGGTGTTGTCCCAGTTGCGCACCTTGACCGTGGTCAGGGCGATGTCGATCACCTCGCCGTCGGCGCCGTACTTGGGCATCTCCAGCCAGTCGCCCACCGACAGCATGTTGTTGGCGGAGAGCTGGATGCCGGCCACCAACCCCAGTATGGGATCCTTGAACACCAGCATGGTCACGGCGGTCATGGCGCCCAGGCCGCTGAACAGGATCACCGGCGACTTGCCGATCAGCACCGACACCATCAGGATGACGACCAGGATGGCGCCCACCAGCTTGATGCCCTGGAACAGGCCGCGCAGGGGCAGGTTGCGGGCGGTGCGCGACTGCACCGAGATATCCAGCAGGGCGTCGAGCAGGGAAAACAGCGACAGCAGGCCGAACAGCAGTATCCACAGGTGGGCGAGGGTCTGGATCACTGCCAGGGTGAGGCCGCCACCGCTCAGCCAGAGCCCGGCCTGCACATGGATGATGACCCCCTGCAGGGTGAAGGCCAGACGGTTGAACAGCTTGCTGTCGAACAGCGCCCGCTTCCACCAGTGGCGGGAGCGCCGGGCCAGCGTCTCCACCGCCCGGAGCACCAGCCGGTGCAACACCAGGTGAATGATGACCGAGGTGGCCAGGATAAAACCCAGCACCAGCAGCAAGGCAATGAGATCGGAAAATTCCAGTTGATAGGCTTCCAGCCAGTTCATGACTTGCGCCTGCATACACGACTCCCGTTGTTATGGTGGTGTGACCGCCGGCCCGTAGGCGTAGGGGCCGCCGGCCTTGAGCGCGCGCAGGTAGGCAGGCCTGGCCTGCAGCTGCGCCACATAGTCCCGGATACGGGGATACTGCCCGCCCATGCCGGTCCGGCTCAGGGCCGCCTCCAGCGGAAAGCTCAGCTGGATGTCGGCGGCGCCGAAGCGCCCGTCCACCAGCCAGTCGTGGCAGGAAAGGTGATCCTCCACAAAGTCGAGATGGCTCTTGATCTGTTGCCGCAGGAAGGCCTTGTCCACCTCCGCCACTATCCTGTTGACCAGGGGCCGGACGAAGAAGGGCACAGGCGCCGCCTTGACCCTGTCGAACACGTAGCGCATCAAGAGCGGCGGCATCAGCGAGCCCTCGGCGTAATGCAGCCAGTACACATAGTCCCACCAGGCGGGGGAGTCCGCCGCCGGCAGCAGGGCTTCCCGGCCATAGGTCTGGGCCAGGTAGTCGACGATGGCGCCGGACTCGGCCAGGGTCAGGTCGCCGTCGGTGATCGCCGGCGCCTTGCCCAGTGGATGGACCTTTTTCAGGCTTTCCGGCGCCAGTTGGGTTTCTTTATCCCGTTCATGATGCTGGACCCGGTATTCCAGTCCCAGTTCCTCCAGCAGCCAGAGGATGCGCTGGGAACGGGAGTTGTTCAGATAATGCAGGGTTATCATCTTAATCCCCCTCTGATAATCTACTGTCGAAAAAGCAGGTTTCCATACTGACACAGGTCGGGAGCGGCTTCATCCGAGTTCTGCCTCTTGGTCCGCGCTGGCCGGGTACAAAGGATCGTAAACCGGCGCTAAGGGAAGCCGCCGGCCCGCCCTGCTTCGGGGCCGCCATTCCTTGACCAGTCGTGGGGCTGGTAGACATGTCCATGTCGTTTTTAAGCAACCGCCCGGAGTCAAACTGCTCAAAAATGCGGGAATCAAGGAGAAAGCGGGGTTCCCTCCCGAAACAGGGTACGCCATCGACGATCATCCGCAGATGGGCTTGTTGTAAATCCGATAGTGAAGCAAAATATTTCCGGCTTCGATAAGAATTCGGCACCGCACCTTAATTACAGTGACCCCGCCGATGGAACGGCACAGGGTAAGGATCCCTTATTCAATACCGCAGTGAATCATTCACAGGGAGAAAGGAATATGAACGGCTCCGCAACATCCATCGGCGGCCCATCGCCGGGCTCGTCACCCAGGCTGCCCCGTCATTCTCGCTCCGCCGCACACCGGGATCCCAAAAGAACCCAACCATTCCCAAATTCGGGCACGATAGTTGTTTAAAAAACATCCGCTCGGGCACGAAGGCGCTCCGCCGCTCCCGCCGTTCTACTTACGGAGTCCAGTTCAATGACCAGCATTAAAACCAAACTGCTCGCGGCTTTTCTCTGCACCACCCTGTTGCCGGTGATCGTGGTCGTGGCGCTGACGCTGCGCAACGTCAACCAGGACGCCAAGCAACGCTTCGCCGAGGCCAGCAGCCTCGACATCGCCATCGTCGATCAGGCCTTCGGCAACTTCTTCGACACCATGGGCCACGTGGTGTCGATGATGGCGGACTATCCGATCCTGAGCCAGACGCGCGAAGGCGCCATCAGCACCTATTTCGACGAGGGCCGCAAGCCCGCCGAGGTTGCCATGGCCAACGGCGGCCGCGAGCAGCGGCTGTTCGAACTGTTCAGCGCCATCGGCAACAACAACCCGACCCTGGGGTACGTCTATATGGGCGACCGGCACGGCGGCTATCTGGAATGGCCCGGCAGCGACAACTACGGCAACTGGGATCCGCGCAAGCGCCCCTGGTTCGACCTGGGTCGCGACGGTAACTACCAGCTGGTACGGCGCGACGGCTATTACTGGGAAGGTGACGATTCGGTCTATGTCTCCCTGCTGAAAGGCTTCCGGGACGAGCGCGGCGACTTCGAGGGGGTGGTGGCGGTCGACGTCTCGCTGAAGGCGCTCACCGACATGGTGCAGCGGATCCGTTTCGGCGAGACCGGCTTTATCATGATCGTCGAAGGCAACGGCAATGTCCTGGTCGATGGCGGCAATCCGGCCAACAACTTCAAGCCCCTGGCCGAACTCGGAAACTTCAAGGTGCTCGGGGCCCAGCAAGCCGGCCTGCTCGACATCACCATCGACGGGGTCGACTACATGGCCAATGTCTACCAATCGCCCGGACTGGGCTGGAAGTTCGTCGGTTTTATGCAGCGCGACGAAGTGTACGCCGAGGCGCAGCAACTGACGCGTACTACCCTGATCGTCAGCCTGGTGCTGGTGCTGCTGTTCGGCCTGCTGGGACTGGTGATCGCCGGCCGTATCGTCAATCCGATCAATGCAGTCAAGGGCCGTTTGAAAACCATCGCCGAGGGCGAAGGCGACCTCACCACCCGGCTCGATGTCGACAGCCGGGATGAAACCGGCGAGCTGGCGCGCTGGTTCAACCAATTCGTGGCCTCGACCCAGCGCCTGGTGAGCGCCATCAAGGAAACCTCGACCAGCATGGACAGGGTTTCGGCGCGCACCAACGCCAGCGCCAGCCAGATGGCCGGCGCGATCGGGCACCAGCGCGACTCCCTGGAGCAGATCGCCACCGCCGTGACCGAAATGGCCTCGACCGCCAACGAAGTCGCCCGCAACTGCAACGACACCGCCGACGTGTCTAATCGGAGCCTCAACGCGACCCGCGACGGCAAGGAGATCATCGACCGCAGCGCCACCGGCGTCGGCCGGCTGGGCGACAGCATCCGCCAGGCGAACGCCGTCATCCTCGAGCTGGAGAAGGAGACCGGGAGCATCAACGATATCATCTCCACCATTCAGGATATCGCCGGCCAGACCAACCTGCTGGCCCTGAATGCCGCCATAGAGGCCGCCCGTGCCGGAGAGCAGGGCCGCGGCTTCGCGGTGGTCGCCGACGAAGTCCGGACCCTGGCCAACCGCACCCAACAGTCGACCGAGGAGATCAACAACATCCTCGGCCTGCTGGTCAGCCGTACCCGGAACGTTTCCGTCACCATGGAGCACAGCCTGAAAGAGTCCGACGCCGCCATCGCCCTGTCCGATGAAACGAGGCAGGCGTTCGAAGCCATAGAGGCGTCGGTCGAGCAGATCCGGGACATGACGACCCAGATCGCCAGCGCCGCCGAAGAGCAGCAACTGGTGACCGAGGACATCAACCGGAACATACTGGCGATCAGCGAGTCGGCCAACCGGCTGCAGGAAATGTCCACCGAAGTCGAAGGCGCCTACGGCGAGCAGACCGGCCTCAGCCGCCAGCTGACGCAACTGGTGTCCAGCTTCAGGACCTGACGGCCCCATGGCCACCGCCCAGCCGCGCCAGCAGGGCCTGCAGCGCCGCGCTGGGCGGCATGTCCTGGCGGCGGATAAAGCAGGTGTTGACCCGGGCCAGCCGCTCCGGCACCGGCAGCTGCCGCAGCCCCCGGCCATAATCCCGGTGAGCCACCACCGCCCTGGGCATCAGGCTCACCCCCATGCCGGCGGCCACACAGCCGAGGATGGCCTCAAGCGAGCCGAACTCCATCAAGCGCAGCGGCGGCCGCCCCAGCTCCCTCATCCAGGCGTCGAGCCGGGCCTGGTAGGAGCAACCCTGGCGAAAGCCGATCAGGGCGCGGATGCGCTCGTCCTCCAGCCCGGTACAGCCTGCCGGCGCCACCAGCACCATCTCCTCGGCGAACAGCACCTCTTGCGCCAGCTCCGGGTGGTCCAGCTCGCCCCCCACCAGGGCTCCTTCCAGCCGGTATTCCAGCACCTCCCGGCGCAGCTCGGCGCTGGTGCCGGTATGCAGCCGGATCTCCACCCCGGGATGAGCCAGGTGGAAGTCCGCCAGCACCGGCGGCAGGCGGATGGCCGCCGTGGTTTCCATCGAGCCCAGCACCAGGCTGCCTTCCGGTTGTGCCGCCGGCTGCACCGCCTGGTGCGCCAGCTCTGCCAGGTGCAGCATGCGCCGGGCATAGCCCTGCAATTTTTCCGCCGCCGGCGTCGGCACCATGCCCCTGGCCCGGCGGTAGAACAGCGGCGTGCCCAGACTGCTCTCCAGCGCCTGCAGCCGGGCGGTCACGTTCGACTGCACGCAGTGCAGCTGGCGGGCCGCCGCCGTCACCCCGCCCTGCTCCCACACCGCCAGAAACACCCTGAGTTCATGCAAATCCATCGCCATCGCCTTACCCATCACTTTTTATGAAAGTCGCATCATAACTAATCATTAGACTGGATGGCGTACAAGGGCAATGATGGTGCAGGAACGAAAACGAGGAACCACAGTGACATCCCACGCCTCCTGGCGCCTGAGCCTGGCCGCCGGCATCGCCCTGCTGGCCATCGTCATGGGCATAGGCCGCTTCGCCTATACCCCGCTGCTGCCGCTGATGCAGGCCGACCAGCCCCTGTCGGATCTGCTGGCCGGCTGGCTGGCCTCGGGCAACTACCTGGGTTACCTGCTCGGCGCCCTCTGGCTGGCCGGCTCCCGCCCCGGCAGCAAGCCACTGCCACGCCTGCGCCGCCAGCTGCTGCTGAACCTGGCCTGCGTGGCCGCCATGGGCCTGACCAGCTCCCCCTGGCTCTGGCTGCTGTGGCGTTTTCTGGCCGGCTGGAGCAGCGCCGCCGCCTTCGTGCTGGCCTCGGGGCTGGTGCTGCTCAACGATCAGTACACCCGCAACCTCTTTATCTGGGGCGCCGGCGATCTGGCCCAGACCGACTGGCACTGGGTGCTCTGGCTGCTGCCCCGGTTGCTGCCGGTGGCGGTGGCTCTGGCGCTGTTCGCGCCCCGGCCGCTGACCCTGCTGCGCCTGGGGGACGACGCCGCCCGCGCCCGCGGCCTGAGCCTGTGGCCGGTGCTGCTCGCCCTGCTGGTGGCCGCGCTCTGGCTGAGCTCGCTGGCCATCACCGCGGTGGGGCTGATCGGCTTTATCGGCCTGCTCACCCCCAACATGGCGCGCTTTTTCGGCGCCCGCACCGCCCGCGACGAGCTGCTCGTCTCCACCCTGCTCGGCGGCCTGCTGCTGCTGGCCACCGACGCCATCGCCCTGGGCTTCAGCCGGGTTTCCACCGATCTGGTGCCGAGCGGCGCGGCGGCGGCGCTGATCGGCGCGCCCGCCCTGTTGTGGCTGTTGCGCAGCCGGATGCATGCCCAGGATCAGAGCGCCATCCGCCTGCCCGGCGAGGGGCACCGTCGGCTCCAGCTGCAGGTGCAGCAGGGCCAGCGCCAGCAGGGCGGGCGGCAGCAACAGGTAGCGGCTCATTCCGTCGGCACGCTCAGCAGGGCCCGGGTCAGGTTGTC
>NZ_NMUO01000033.1 GCF_002237365.1 Zobellella denitrificans | reverse complement strand
GTTTTAGATGGATAATAGTCATCGGCTTCTTTGTGGTTTGTGTTTTGTTTGGCGACTAACATCAGATCACAATTGAAGCCTTTTTTCTATCTAATTCATGCTCTTACCGCTTAAGATCCTGTCTATGAATCTCGGCTACAAAGTGACATCACCCGCTCCACATCGGCAATAAAGTGCTTCCAGGCCGATGTGCAGGCATCAAGGATGTCGTCGTAATCCTTGAAGCTGCGATTAGCCAACACATGCTGACGAAGCCAGCTCCATACCTGTTCAATGGGATTGAGTTCGGGAGAATAGGGAGGGAGCTTGATCAGGCTGAGATTGGGGAAGTCATCCGCACATTCCATGGTATGCCATCCGGCGCCGTCCATGATCACCACCGCATGACGACCCGGCTTTGTTCGTGCTGCAATCAGTGCCAAGTGCTGCTTCATCACCTCCCGGTTTACCAGAGGACTGAGCAAGGCTTCCGTTGTCCCGGTTGCAGGGCAGACGGCACCGAAGAGATAGACGTACTCGAATTGTTGTTGCTGAATAGCTCGGGGGCGACTGCCACGCCTGGCCCACAGTCGGGTAGTCGTATTTTGTTGACCAAACCGGGCTTCGTCCTGAAACCAGACATCGACATTGGCAAGCGCAACATGACCCGGGATGTTAAGGATCGTTTCCAGCTGGAAGTTTTTTAAAAGCTTCCTGCACCTGCCCATCCTGCTTCGGATGTCGTGAGCGACTGGTTATCCAGGAAAACCCCAGCTCTCTGAGGAGGCGGTAGACATTGGAGAGTTCATAGGCCACACCAAACTCTCGTTCGATATACGTTTGAATATCAGTACCTTGCAGTCGTCCCCCGATGGCCAGCCGGCTTTGTTGGTCGATATATTCGCTAAGCTGGGATAGCTGTTCGGCGCCGAGCTTGGCGGGTCGGCCTGGTGGACGGACACTATCCAGCCCCGCCACGCCGTGTAGCAAGAAGTTGCTCACCCATTTGTTGACACTTGTGCGGCTGACTTTGAGAAAGCGGGCAATGTCAGTTCTGGAATGACCTTCTTGAAAGTGTGCTAACGCCAGGAATCGCATGCGTTTCCTGGCGTTGGTTTCTGCCTTGGCGAGGGCCAAGAAATCGATTGGATCGGACATACTGAGTACAGTGAAACCAGAATAGAGCAATTAGATCACATCTTTAATCTGATTGGTATAACAAACATGAATAAAAACACTATTTTATTCCATTCTTACGCTGTTCATGTCGTATATATTCGATAACGGCACTCACATCGTCATGTTCCAGGTCCGGAATGGCCGGCATATCACCAAAGGGCCAGTGATGAGCCCTGACGCCATTTTCTACCGCAAGGTAAAAAGCCCTGTCACCATGATGAGATGGCTCGTAAATTTTGTGTATAAAGGGAGGCCCCTGCCTGCCTCCTTGCAGGGTATCACCATGACAGCTTGCACAGTTGTCACTGTATAACTGCCTGCCAAGGTTCAACCTCTCTTTTTCTTCTTCCGTTATCGCAGTCATTAAGCCTTTATTAAACAACGCATATAAAACCACTGGCAGAGCAACGACGGCGATGCCGGACCAGATGACCGTCTTGGATGATTTCATCACCATTATCCCTATACCCCGTGAGTCCAGGAAAAACGGCATGGGGCCAGGCCCCATGCCGTCGCCAATTACATCACCTGGATAGCCCCCTTCATCCCGGCTTCCATATGGCCGGGCAGCAGGCAGGCGAAGTCGACGGTGCCGGCCTGATCGAACTGCCACACCAGGCCGCCCATCTGGCCGCCCTGGAGGCTGATCATATTAGGCTCGGCATGGTGCATGTCCGGCATCTGCCGCATCATCTCGGCGTGCTCCAGCAGTGCCTCGGCATTGCCGATCACCAGTTCGTGCTCCAGTTTGCCGGCATTCTTGACGAAAAACCGCACCGTTTCCCCGGCCTTGACCTCTATGTGAGCGGGGGAAAAACGCATATCGTCGCTCATCACGACTTCGATGGTGCGGCTGACGTCGGCGGCCTTGCCGGGTTGGCCGACGCCATGCGTGCCCTGGTTCATCGAGGCCATGTCATGGCCCTGGTGGCCGCCATGTTCGCCAGCGGCCAGGGCCAGCCCGGGCAGGAGGGTCAGCATGATCACGGACAGTGTCTTTTTCATCTTGTTTTTCCTTGTCGTCAGTTTATTGCGGTGTATTAAATGGCGTTAAAACCAGAAGCGGACGCCGGCCACCCAGCGGGTTTCCTGGGTCGATTCACCCTCGGCCCTTACCATGTCCGCGGTATTGCCCAGGGTGGCGGCCCATTCCCAGCCCACATAAGGGGCAAACTGGCGGCTGAGCTCGTAACGCAGGCGGGCGCCGGCCACCAGTTCGGACAGCCCTTTGCCCTGGCCTCGCTCGGCATCGTCTTTGCCATAGGCGCTCAGTTCAGCCCTGGGCTGCAATACCAGCCGCTGGGTCAGCAGCAGTTCGTATTCCGCCTCCAGCGCCAGCGCCGTCTGCCCCTGCTCGCCCAGGTAGGCGGTGGCATCCACCTCGAACCAGTAGGGGGCCAACCCCGAGATGCCCAGGGCCAGCCAGCCCTGATCCGGGCCATGGCCGGTGTCGTAACGCACCCCGAGCTCGGTATTCCAGAATGACGATACCGCGTGGCTCCACAGCAGCTCGGTGCTGGCCTCTTCCAGCCGCCCTCCGATGAGGTCGCCTTCCGCCTTCAGTACCGCCCGATCGTAGTCGCGGCCGACCCAGGCGCGGGTGTCGTACACCCAGGCATGGCCTTCACCGGCATCGACCCGCTCCAGCCGGTCCACCAGCACCCCGCCGAACAGGTGTTCGTCCGCCAGCCGGAGCTGGCGTGGCCCGGGCAGCGCATAGGGGCCTTCATCCAGGGTGAAGCCGCCGGAATAGGCATGGGGATCCCGGGCATCCGTCGGCGCCGATCCGCCCTGCATCTGCATATCGCCGTGGTCCATGCCCTGCATCTGGCCGTGGTCCATGCCCTGCATCTGGCCGTGGTCCATACCCTGCATCTGGCTGTGGTCCATGCCCTGCATCTGGCCGTGGTCCATGCCCTGCATCTGGCCGTGGTCCATGCCCTGCATCTGGCCGTGGTCCATGCCCTGCATCTGGCCGTGGTCCATGCCCTGCATCTGGCCGTGGTCTGCCTGGCTTGTTTGATGTTGTGGCACATCGGCTGCTGTGGTCCCATGGCCCGCATGGGGCTCCTGGGCCCAGGCGGACGCCGCCGGCAACACCGCCAGCGCCAGTAAAGTGTTGTTCCATCCGGATTTCATTTGGGCTTTCCTCCTGCTCATGACACCACCACCATGCGGAACATACCCGCGTCCATATGGAACATCAGGTGGCAGTGCCAGGCCCAGCGGCCCAGGGCGTCGGCGGTCACCAGAAAGCTGATCCGCTGGGCCGGCTGCACCGGTATGGTATGGCGACGAACCAGAAAATTCCCCTCCGGGCTTTCCAGCTCGCTCCACATGCCGTGCAGGTGCATGGGGTGGGTCATCATGGTGTCGTTGTGCAGTATGATGCGCACCCGCTCCCCGTAGCTCAGGTGGATGGGGGTGGAGTTGCCGAATTCGACCCCGTCGAAGGACCAGGTGTAGCGCTCCATGTTGCCGGTGAGGTGCAGTTCGATTTCCCGCTCCGCCGGGCGCGGATCCAGGGGTCCGCCGGGAGTGCGCAGATCGGCCAGGGTCAGCACCCGGCGGCCGTTGTCGCGCAGGCCCACGCCGGGATCGTCCAGGTTGGTGCGCGGCATGTCCACCCGCATGTCGACACTGGGACCGTACTCGGTGCTGGCGTGCCTGACTTCGCTGCTGGCCACGGCCAGGCCGCCGGTCATGGTGCCGTGTCCCATAGCACCGTGATCCATGCCCGCCATGCTGCCATGATCCATACCGGCCATGGCACCGTGGTCCATCCCGGCCATATTGCCGTGGCCCATGGCCGCATGATCCATGCCCGCCATGGCACCGCCATGGGCGCCGTGATCCATGGCGCCCATCATGTCGGCCATGGTCAGTTGCTGGACCGGATCGATCGGCGGCACGGCGGCGCTCAGCCCCTCGCGGGTGGCCAGGGTGCCCCGGGCGTAGCCGGTTCTGTCCATGGCCTGGGCGAACAGGGTGTAGGCCTCGGCGGTGGGCTCCACGATCACGTCGTAGGTTTCACCGGGGCCGAAGCGGAACTCGTCCACGTCCACCGGCTCGACATTCAGGCCATCCGCCTGCACCACGGTCAGCTTGAGGCCGGGAATGCGCACGTCGTAAAAGGTATTGCCGGCCCCGTTGATAAAGCGCAGGCGTACCCGCTCGCCGGGTTTGAACAAGGCCGTCCAGTTGCCCGCCGGGGTGGTGCCGTTCATCAGGTAGGTCAGGGTCTCGGCCGACAGATCCGCCAGATCGGTCGGGCTCATGCGCATCTGGTTCCACATCTGCCGTTTAGCAAGAGCGCTGCCCACGCCGCCATCGGCCATATCGCGGAAAAAATCGACGACCGTCGGCTGGTTGAAGTTGTAGAAATCGCCCTGGTTCTTGAGTTTGCCGAATACCCGCATGGGGTTTTCGTCGGTCCAGTCGGACAGCAGCACCACATGCTCGCGCTCGGCGATGATGGGCTCGGCCTCGGCCGGATCGATGATCAGGGCGCCGTACATGCCGGTCAGCTCTTGCATGCCGGAGTGGGAGTGATACCAATAGGTGCCGCTCTGCTCCAGCCGGAAGCGGTAGGTAAAGGTTTCGCCGGGGGCGATGCCGGCAAAGCTGATGCCGGGCACCCCGTCCATCTCGTAGGGCAGTATGATGCCGTGCCAGTGGATGGAGGTGGGCTCCTTGAGCTTGTTGACCACCCGGATGGTAACCTCGTCCCCTTCGCGCATGCGCAGGGTGGGTGCCGGAATGGAGCCGTTGATGGTGGTGGCCATGCGCCGCTTGCCGGTGAAATTGACCGGTGACTCGTCGATCACCAGCTCGAATTCGGTGCCGGTCAGCACCGGTGCCGACCCGGTCAGGGTGCCCGGACTGGCCGCCCGGGCGGGTGTTAGCAGGGGCGACAGCCCCAGGGCCACGCCACCGGCGGCCAACCCCTGCACAAAACGCCGGCGCGGCAGGTCCGGCATTCGATTGGAATGCGTCATCTCGTTCCCCTCTCCCTATTTGGCTTATTTGTATTTCATTGCGCTGGATCATACAAAGCGGCCACTTTCCGGGAGATGACGCCATCATTACAACCTTGTAATGATAGTGTCATGGACGGGTCAGGTAGCAGGGCTAGCCTTGAGCTGACACCCCGGCCGTGCTAAAGCTAACGCACCGCACACCATGATGAATCCGTTGATGAAACTGCTGGTCATAGAAGACGAAATCAAAACCGGAGACTACCTGCACCGGGGGCTGAGCGAGGCCGGTTTTGTGGTGGATCTGGCGCGTACCGGGCTGGATGGCCACCACCTGGCGATGGTCGAACCCTACGATCTCATCATCCTCGACGTGATGCTGCCCGACGTGGACGGCTGGCGCATAGTGCAGTCGCTGCGCGACGAGGGCCGGCAGGTACCGGTGCTGTTCCTGACCGCCCGCGACAGCGTGGAAGACAGGGTCAAGGGGCTGGAGCTCGGCGCCGACGACTACCTGGTCAAGCCCTTCGCCTTTGCCGAACTGCTGGCCCGGGTGCGCTCCCTGCTGCGCCGGGGCAGCGCCGCCCCCCAGGATGACCGCCTGCAGGTGGCCGATCTCACCCTGGAGCTCTCCCGGCGCCGGGTCAGCCGGGGCGCCGAGCGCATCCATCTCACCAACAAGGAGTTCGCCCTGCTGGAGCTGCTGGTGCGCCGCCAGGGCGAGGTGCTGCCCCGCTCGCTGATCGCCTCCCTGGTATGGGACATGAACTTCGACAGCGACACCAACGTGATCGACGTGGCCATCCGCCGGCTGCGCGCCAAGATCGACGACGGCTTCGAGCCCAAATTGATCCAGACGGTGCGCGGCATGGGCTATACCCTGGAAGCACGCGGCTGATCGGCCAGGGCACCGCACCGTGGTCCACCGTAGGTCCACTTCAGTGGACCTTTTTCCACCAACGGCGCCGGGGTTCGGTCGAATAAATTCGACCCTACGACGACCCTACAAAATGCGCCGGGCCTGCCGTAGGGTCCGTTTCAACGGACCTTTTCCATCACGGTGCCGGGATTCGGTCGACTGAAGTCGACCCTACCAAAGGTCCAACGGCGGGGCCCAGGGCAATAAAGCAGCAGTCGCGCCGGCAAGGGTTGCATTCAAAAGGGGTTTTGCTAGACTGGCCGCTCTTCGATGGTGGCCCCGTTGGTCCTCTCGCATCGAAACCTTGTCGACCTGGTCAGGCCCGGAAGGGAGCAGCCAAGGCGAGGATCTTCGAGTGCCGGGATGCGGCTGGCGGGCGCCACCTCCAATTTTCTGCCTTTTTCTCCCCCTATTCTTTTCTCTCAGCCTGGCTCGTTGCAGTTGTAGGCGCCCGTTTACGTGGCGCGAACCGGCGGCTACGCAGGTTGTGCCTGGCGGCCCGCCTGCCTTCGCGCGCAGCGCGAACCTTTACCGGGTTATGCCGGCTAAAGCGGCACCTACAGCTGTACCTACAGCGATACAAACCTACACCTCGGTGCCACCCTTATGCGGGCGGGCCGCCCGCGCCCCAAGGCCTCATGCGAGTGAGCCGCCCGCGCCCCAGGCTAGAACGGGAACACCAGGGGCACCAGGATAAGCACGCCCGCCGAGTAGAGCAGGCTGACCGGCAGCCCCGCCTTCAGGTAGTCCAGCATGCGGTAGCGGCCGGGGGAATACACCATCAGGTGGGTCTGGTAGCCGAAGGGCACCATAAAGCAGGCGCTGGCGCCGAAGGCCACCGCCATGATAAATGGCATGGGCTCGGCGCCGAAGGCCTGGGCGGTGGAAAGGCCGATGGGAAAGGCCAGGGCGGCGGCGGCGTTGTTGGTGACGGTTTCGGTCAGCACCAGGGTGATCAAAAACACCCCGATAAAGGCGCCGTACACCCCGTAACCGTCGAACAGGGTGCGCATGGTGTCGGCCACCAGTTGGGCGCCGCCCGAGCTTTCCAGCGCCTTGGCCACGGTCAGGGCCGAGCCGATGATCAGCATCAGCTCGAACGGAAAGCGCCGGCGCAGCTCGCTCAGGGTGAGGATGCGGCTCAGCAGCAGCGCCGCCAGCAGGATCAGCAGACCGTTCAGCAGCGGCACCAGCCCCAGGGCGGCCAGGCCGATCACGGCGCCAAAGCCGGTAAAGGCGAACAGGCTCTGGCGGTTGCTGAGCTTGGGCCGCTGCAGGGTGCCGTTCAGCACATGGAAGTTGCGGTCGATATTGCGATGCTGCATAAAATCCGCGCCCACCGCCAGCAGCAGGCTGTCGCCCACCTTGAGCGGGATCTGGCCCAACTGGCCGGTCAACCGGCGCTGGCCGCGGCGGATGCCCACCACGCCGGCGTTGAACATGGTGCGAAAATCCACTTCCCGCAGGGTGCGCTTGGCCAGCTCCGACTCGTTGGAGATCACCACCTCCACCAGGTTGGAGGCCAGCAGATCGTCGGCCTGGGCACCGAACACCTGCAGGCCGGCAAAGCGCTGCAGGGCCTGCACCTTCTCCACCTCGCCGGTAAACACCAGGATGTCCCCTTCCTGCAGGATCTCGTCGGGGGAAACCGGGCTGAGCAGCCGCTCCTGGCGCACCAGCTCCAACAGGAAGAGGCCGTCCAGGCTGCGCAACTGGTTGGCCTCTATGCTGCGGCCGATCAGCGGCGACCCCTGCATCACCTGGGCCTCGAGAAAGTAGGCCTGAGCCGCCTCCCGGTCCTGCATGGAGTGGCGGGGCAGCAGGCGGGCGCTGAACAACAGCCCCAGCAGGCACAGCGCCGCTACCGGCACGCCCACCGCCGCAAACTGGAACATGCCGAGCGGCGGCAGGCCGGCGTTCACCACGAAGGAGTTCACCACCAGGTTGGTGGACGTGCCCACCAGGGTGGTGACGCCGCCGAAAATGGAGGCGTAAGACAGCGGGATCAGCAAGCGGGAGGCGGGAATGTAGCGCTGGCGCGAAATCACCCCGAGCAATGACCCCACCACGGCGGTATTATTGAGAAAGGCAGACAGGGTGGCGGTAACGCCCATCAGCCGCAGGCTGGCCAGCGACTCCCGGCCCTTGAGCAGGGCATCGGAAAACCGGTCGAGCAGCGGCGAGCGTTCCAGCGCCAGCGACACCAGCAGCAGCACCAGCAGGGTGATCAGCGCCGGGTTGGAAAAGCTGCCCAGCAGCGCCTGCTGCTCTACCACCCCCAGCAACACATAACCCACGGCCCAGGAGGTAAACAGCACCGCCGGCGAAAAACGTCCTTGTATCAGCAAGGCCAACAGGGCTCCGATTGATGCTAATACCAAATAGGCTGACATATATAACCACTCGCTCTTTAAGCAGGGCTATCATTGTAATCATATATCAAATAAACTGGACATACTGAATATCTATAACATTTAGTTATTAGCATAATCCATAGGCGAGAACAGTAGCATTATGAATCTGACGCACCTGCAACGGCTGGAAGCCGAAAGTATCCATATCATGCGGGAAGTGGTGGCCGAGGCCGAAAACCCGGTCATGCTTTACTCCGTGGGCAAAGACAGCGCCGTCATGCTGCACCTGGCGATGAAGGCCTTCTATCCGTCGGTCCCCCCCTTCCCCCTGCTGCACGTGGATACCCGCTGGAAGTTCCGCGACATGTACGCCTTCCGCGACCAGATGGCCGAGAAGCTCGGCATGGATCTGCTGGTGCACATCAATCCCGAGGGCATCGAGAAGGACATCAACCCCTTCACCCACGGCTCCGCCATTCATACCGACGTGATGAAAACCGAGGGCCTCAAGCAGGCGCTCGACAAGTACGGCTTCGATGCCGCCTTCGGCGGGGCCCGCCGCGACGAAGAAAAATCCCGCGCCAAGGAGCGCATCTTCTCCTTCCGCACCGCCCAGCACCGCTGGGACCCCAAGAGCCAGCGCCCCGAGCTGTGGAAGCTGTACAACGCCCGCAAGCACAAGGGCGAGTCCATCCGCGTCTTCCCCCTCTCCAACTGGACCGAGCTCGACATCTGGCAATACATCTACCTGGAGCAGATCCCCATCGTGCCCCTGTACTACGCCGCCGAGCGCCCGGTGGTGGAGCGCGACGGCGCCCTCATCATGGTAGATGACGAGCGCATGCCGCTCAAACCCGGTGAAGTGCCGATGATGAAGAAGGTACGCTTCCGCACCCTGGGCTGTTATCCGCTCACCGGCGCCGTGGAGTCCGAGGCCGACACCCTGCCCGCCATCATCCAGGAAATGCTGCTCACCAAAACCTCCGAACGCCAGGGCCGGGTCATCGACCACGACTCCGCCGCCTCGATGGAGAAGAAAAAGCAGGAAGGGTACTTCTGACACTTTTAGTCGCAGGGTCGAATGTATTCGACCCGATCACGGCGCCGTTATCGGCACGGTCCACTGACGTGGACCCTACGGCGCGGCCCGTAGGGTCGAATTTATTCGACCGAACACGGCGCCGGCAAACAACATCTATATATTCCCAGGCGGCGCCTGGGAGTCAGGCACAAGAGGATTATTAATCATGGCGCACCAATCCGACCTCATCGCCACCGATATCGAGCAATACCTGAAGCAGCACGAGCACAAGAGCCTGCTGCGCTTTATCACCTGCGGCAGCGTCGACGACGGCAAGAGCACCCTCATCGGCCGGCTGCTGTACGAGTCCAAGATGCTGTTCGAAGACCAGCTCGCCGCCATGGAGGCCGACTCCAAGAAATGGGGCACCCAGGGGGACGAGATCGACTTCGCCCTGCTGGTCGACGGCCTGGCCGCCGAGCGCGAGCAGGGCATCACCATCGACGTGGCCTACCGCTTCTTCTCCACCGACAAGCGCAAGTTCATCGTGGCCGACACCCCCGGACACGAGCAGTACACCCGCAACATGGTGACCGGCGCCTCCACCGCCGACGCCGCCATCCTGATGGTGGACGCGCGCAAGGGCATCCTTACCCAGACCCGCCGCCACAGCTACCTGATGTCGCTGCTCGGCATCCGCCACATCGTGGTCGCCATCAACAAGATGGACCTGGTGGGCTATTCCGAAAAGACCTTCCGCACAATAGTGGAAGAATACAGCCAGTTCGCCGAGCAACTGGGGCTCAAGCAGATCACCTATATCCCCATGTCGGCGTTCAAGGGTGACAACATCATCACCCACGGCGACAACATGCCCTGGTACCACGGCACCACCCTGATGGGCTACCTGGAAACCGTGGAAGTGGACGACACCCGCATGCAGAAGGCCCCCTTCCGCCTGCCGGTACAGTGGGTCAACCGCCCCAACCTGGACTTCCGCGGCTTCTCCGGCACCGTGGCCAGCGGTATCATCAAGCCCGGCGACCGCATCCGGGTGCAGCCCTCCGGCAAAGAGAGCCACGTGGCCCGCATTGTGGTGCACGGCGGCGACCTGCCCCAGGCGGTGGCCGGCCAGTCGGTAACCCTGACCCTCACCGACGAAATCGACATCTCCCGCGGCGACGTCATCTCCACCGCCGAGGAGCCGGCGCAAACCGCCGACCAGTTCGAAACCACCCTGGTGTGGATGCACGAAGACGCCATGCTGGCGGGCCGGCCCTACCTGCTGAAGATCGGCACCAAGACGGTCACCGCCACCATCACCGACATCAAGTACCAGGTGAACGTCAACACCCTGGAGCACACCGCCGCCAAGAAGCTGGAGCTCAACGCCATTGGCGTGTGCAACATCAGCCTGGACCGGGCCATCGCCTTCGACGACTACCAGCACAACAAGGACACCGGCGGCTTTATCCTGATCGACCGGCTCAGCAACACCACCGTGGCCGCCGGCATGCTGCACTTCGCCCTGCGCCGCAGCCAGAACATCCACTTCCAGCACGTGGACGTGGATAAAGAGGCGCGTGCCCTGGCCAAGGGCCAGAAGCCGGCGGTGCTGTGGTTTACCGGCCTGTCCGGCGCCGGCAAGTCGACCATCGCCAACCTGGTGGAGAAGAAGCTGCACGCCCAGGGCCGCCACACCTACCTGCTGGACGGCGACAACGTGCGCCACGGCCTGAACAAGGACTTGGGCTTTACCGACGCCGACCGGGTGGAGAACATCCGCAGGGTGGCGGAAGTGTCCAAGCTGATGGTGGACGCCGGCCTGATTGTGCTCACCGCCTTTATCTCGCCGTTCCGCTCCGAGCGCCGGATGGCGCGCGAGCTGCTGGCCGAGGGCGAGTTTATCGAGGTGCACGTGGACACCCCGCTGGCGGTGGCCGAAGAGCGTGACGTGAAGGGACTGTACAAAAAGGCCCGCCGCGGCGAGCTGAAGAACTTCACCGGCATCGACTCCGCCTACGAGCAGCCGGAGAACCCGGAAATCCGCCTGGATACCACCGCCCTCAGCGCCGAAGCCGCCGCCGATGAAATCATCGCGGCCCTCAAGCACCGGGGCATTATCCTGGACTAACACGGCCCCGCAAGGTCGGATTGATTCGACCGAACCCGGCACCGGGGGCAGGATTGGTCCATTGAAATGGACCCTACAACCGCCCCTTGGCAAGTCCGGCGCAAGCCGGCAAATAAATGCAAAAGGCCGGCGCCTTTACAGGCGCCGGCCTTTCTTTTTGTGCTTTGTCCCGCTTATTCGGCGGCGGCGGCCTGACGCTCCACCTTGTCCACCAGCCGGGTCCAGTAGCCCAGAACCAGCTTTTGATCCTCGTCGTTCAGCTCGCCGCTCAAGATGGCCTGGTTGAGGCTGGTTTTGACCCTGGCTTTCACATCCCGGATATGGTTGCGGCCGGACAACTCGCTCTGGGCCACCGCCAGGGTGATGTGCCCGCGCAGGTAGCCGCCGGCGAACAGCTGATCGTCGCTGGCGTCGGCCACCTGGGCGTCTATTTCCGCCAGCAGCAGGCGTTCGAATTCAAAAATGTTCATCTATTGAGCCTCGTCTTCCGGGTTTGCCACCCGGACCAGAACTTCATCATGATAGCCAGTGATCACCCGGATCAGGCCGCCGAGTTCGCGGTCGAGTGCGGGATCATTGGTGTCCACTCGCAACGGGCGCCCTTGCAGCGAATTGAGCTTCGATTTGGTCGCCAGTAGCCAGATATTGTCGCGTCCCACGGCCCGGATGAGCTGGGGACTAAGCTGCTGATTGCCACGGCCGAAGATATGGCCCTGGCCCCCGATCAGGGTGATCACCAGCTTGCAGGGTTTGTCCTTGATCCATTCATACAGGCCTCTGGCGTCCAGATCCGAGGCGAGCAGGCGTTTCTGGTACACCAGATCCACGCCCAACAGGGTATTGTTAAGGCCGAGCCGCTCCATCACCGCCGCCACCGTGGTGCCCGAACCCATGATAAAGTAGCAGTCGTCGTGCTCTTCCATGCGTTCGATCACCTCGTCGGCGATGTCGGTGAGCACCAGTTCGGCGGATTCCTTGCCGGCGACCTTGACCGCCTGCACATAATTGAGTTCGCCGGGGATCAGCATCTCGCCGTAACGGCGGGCCCGCACCCGGCCCTCGCGGAAGGCGGCCTCGTCGATGTCCATCACCTCCGCTTCCACCAGGCTCACCGGTTCGCCACGCACCAGCCTGGCCAGCAGCCGGCCGGTGCCGGCGGGAGTGACGCCGTACACCCCGGAGTGGATTTTCACCCCGGCGGGGATGCCGAGCACGCACAGCCGCTCCGGCACCTCGGCGCAGATGTCCCGGGCGGTGCCGTCACCACCGGCGAACAGCAGCAGATCGATGCCCTGCGCCACCAGCAGCGGCACTGCCCGGTGGGTGTCCTCGGCGGTGCTGGGGCTGGCGGCCTGGTAGCAAACCTCGAACGGCAGCCCGAGGGAGCGGCACACCGTTTCGCCCATGTCGCCGGACACGGTGTAGATAGTGACATGATCCTTCAGCGCCACCAGCTCCGCCAGGGCCAGGCTGCTGCGCTGCAGGGCCCGGGGCTCGGCGCCCAGGGCCAGGGCCTGCTCGGCCATGCCGTCGCTGCCCTTGAGGGCCACACTGCCGCCCAGGCCCGCCAGGGGGTTGATAATCAGGCCAATCTTGAACATCCGCCTTCCTCTGTCAGTCAAAGTCCGCCGCGCTCAGGCCCGGCCGGCCGTAGTGTTGCCGCAGCACGTCCATAAAGATCCGGGCCCGGGCCGGAAAACCCTCGGCCAGGTAGCGTAGCGCCTGCTCCCGCACCCGGGCCCGGAAGGCGTGGCGATCCGGATCCACGCAGCCATTCAGGTTGTCGCAGCTCACGTTGAAGGGAAAACCGCAGCACAACGACAGCGCCCATTCGATGGCCTGGGGCTTCACCTCCACCGCCTCGAAGGCCGCCTGGGCCTCGGCATCCCGGCCGTCCGGATGGTACCAGTAGCCGTAGTCCGGTTGCTGTCGGCGCGCCTCCCCCGCCAGCAGCCAGTGGGCCACCTCGTGCAGGGCACTGGCGAAAAAACCATGAGCAAAAATAATGCGATGGTACGGCACTTCGGCGTCGGCCGGCAGGTAGATGGGCTCGTCGTCCCCCAGCTCGAGGCGGGTATTGTACGTGTCGGCGAAGCTTTGGTTAAACAGGGAAATCAGATCCCGGTAGCAAAATGACATAATAAAAAGCGGCCCTCGATTCAGGGCCGCTATTTTACCCGGCTGGGGTGGGTACACAAGAGGCACGGCGCCGGGTTTAAGCGGGCGGGCCACCCGCCCCCCAAGACCAATACCACCACCGGCGCCGGATTCGGTCGAATAAATTCGACCCTACAGGTGGGGTGGTGCCGCGCGCGGTCGAATAAATTCGACTTACAGTTTGGGCGTGGTGGTCGCCACCTCGGCGTTCTGGGCCCGGTTCAGCAGCAGGTGGTCGAGCAGCACTATGGCCATCATCGCCTCGGCGATGGGCACGGCGCGGATGCCGACGCAGGGGTCGTGGCGGCCGCGGGTCACCATTTCGGTGGGGTTGCCCTGCACGTCTATGGTGTTGCCCGGCACCATGATGCTGGAGGTGGGCTTGAGCGCGATGCTGGCCACTATGTCCTGGCCGCTGGAAATGCCGCCCAGTATGCCGCCGGCATGATTGCTGGCAAAGCCCTCGGGGGTGAGCTCGTCCCGGTGCTCGGAGCCCTTCTGCTCCACCACCGCGAAGCCGTCGCCGATCTCCACGCCCTTGACCGCGTTGATGCTCATCAGGGCATGAGCGAGGTCGGCGTCCAGCCGGTCGAACACCGGCTCGCCCAGGCCCACGGGCACGCCCTGGGCCACCACCTGGATCTTGGCGCCGATGGAGTTGCCCTCTTTTTTCAGCTCGCGCATGTACTCGTCCAGCGCCTCCAGCTTGCCGGCGTCGGCGAAGAAGAAGGGGTTGGTTTCGATGATGCTTTGGTCGAAGGCCTCGGCCTTGATCGGGCCGAGCTGGGTCAGGTGGGCATAGATGGACACGCCGTAACGGGCCAGCACCTTCTTGGCGATGGCGCCGGCGGCCACCCGCATGGCGGTTTCCCGGGCCGAGGAGCGGCCGCCGCCGCGGTAGTCGCGGATGCCGTATTTCTGGTGGTAGGTGTAGTCGGCATGCCCCGGCCGGAACAGATCCTTGATGGCGGAGTAGTCCTGGGAGCGCTGATCGGTGTTTTCGATCAGCAGGCCGATGGAGGTGCCGGTGGTCTTGCCTTCGAACACGCCGCTCAGGATCCTGACCTGATCCGCTTCCCGCCGCTGGGTGGTAAAGCGGGAGGTGCCGGGCTTGCGCCTGTCCAGATCATGCTGCAGATCCGCCTCGCTGAGTTCGATGCCCGGGGGCACGCCGTCGACCACGGCGCCCAGGGCCGGGCCGTGGCTCTCGCCGAAGGTGGAGACACGAAAGAGGGTTCCGATACTGTTCCCTGCCATTAGCTGGATTTCCTTAGTAGTAAAATTAAGTAACTGATCCTAAATACCGTGCATCGACCGGGTATCGCACGCAGACACGCCGTAAACCCGTCCCTGGGGGCTCCGCCGCGCCATCCCTGGCGCGAAGGGTCTGCTCAGCGATACCCGCTCGCTGCCACTAGGGTTCTGCTTGCAAAACCGCGATTAAAACTGGTTCCGAAAGGGCAAAAGGTCGCGCCGGCTGATCACAAAGACGCCGTGGCCGCCGTTGGCGAACTCGATCCAGGACAGGGGCAGTTCGGGATAGGCGGCTTCCAGGTGGATCTGGCTGCTGCCCACTTCCACCACCAGCACCCCGTCTTCGGTGAGAAAGTCGCAGGCCTGGGCCAGCAGGCGGCGGGTGAAGTCCAGGCCGTCGACGCCGGAGGCCAGGGCCAGCTCGGGCTCGTGGTGGAACTCCTCGGGCAGGTCGCTCATGTCCTCTTCGTCCACGTAGGGCGGGTTGGCCACGATCAGATCGTACTGGTCTCCCGCCGGCAGGGCCGAGAACAGGTCCGACTCGATGGGGATCACCTGCTGCTCCAGGCCGTGGTTCTGGATGTTGATCTCGGCCACGTCCAGCGCCTCGCGGGAGATGTCCAGGGCGTCCACTTCGGCCTCGGGAAAGGCGTGGGCCAGGGCGATGGCGATGCAGCCGGAGCCGGTGCACAAGTCCATGATGCGGCGGGGCTCGTGATCCAGCCAGGGGGCGAAGCGGCCGTCGATCAGCTCGGCGATGGGCGAGCGCGGGATCAGCACCCGCTCGTCCACATAGAATTCATAGCCGGCGAACCAGGCGGTGCGGGTGATGTAGGGGGTGGGGATACGCTGCTCGACCCGTTGTTGCAGGGCCTCCAGCAGGCGCTTGCGCTCGCTCGGCAGCAGGCGGGCATCGCGCACCTGGGGCGGGCAATCCTGCGGCAGGTGCAACAGCGGCAGTACCAGTTGCACCGCTTCGTCCCAGGCGTTGTCGGTGCCGTGGCCGTAGAACAGGCCGGCCTGCTGAAAACGGCTGACGGCAAACCGCAACCAGTCGCCTATGGTGTGCAGCTCGGTGAGCGCCTCGTCATGAAAAAGCGTGTCCAAAACCCCTCCGCCTCGATAAAATGGCTGTTTTTGACTAATCGGACGCAGACATGGCCACCACCCCTCCCCCCGAAGACGACGAACAGGCGCTCTTTAAGGAAGCGGTGCGGGGTGTCCGCAAATTGAAGCAGGATACCATAAGTCCGCACCGGGCGCCGGTCAAGGTGAAAGCGCAGCGCCAGCTGGTGCGCAAGGACAACGCCGAGGCCCACCCCTTTTCCGATCTCTACGAGCCCTGGCTGGAGCAGGAAGGGCCCACCCGCTACCGCCAGGCGGACACCTCCGCCTATGAGCTGAAAAAGCTGCGCCGGGGCGATTATGTGCCGGATCTGTTTTTGGACTTGCACGGCCTGACCCAGGAGCAGGCCAAGGAGGAGCTGTCGGCCCTGCTGCTGGCGGCCCGCCGCCAGCACGTGAAGTGCGTGTCCATCATGCACGGCCATGGCAAGCATATTCTCAAGCAGCGGCTGCCCATGTGGCTGGCCCAGCATCCCCAGGTGCTGGCCTTCCACCAGGCCACCCGGGAATGGGGTGGCGACGCCGCCCTCTTGGTATTGCTCAAGACCGAAATCTGAATCTACATCGAATGCGACAATGGTCCACTGAAGTGGCCCCTACAAAGGACCTACGGCGGACTCTGCAGATGGGTCACCTGTAGGGTCGAATTTATTCGAGCGAAAACCCAACACCGGTGCCGGAACGGCCCTTGGAGCGCGGGCGGCCCGCCCGCATGAGCCCGGCGTCGGCGGCGGGGCATCAGAAACGACAAAGGCCGGAGCTGTCCGGCCTTTCAACATGGTTGACCGCTTACGCGGAGAATCAGGCGGTTTGCGGCGCCTGCAGCCGGCCGATCAGGCGGTTGATTTCCTGCACCGTCACGCGGTGGCGTTCATCGGCGTGTTCCGGCATCACCAACATCCCCTTGGCGTACAGGAAGGCGCCGCGGCCCCGGATGTACAGGCGGCCGCTGAAGAAGGTCTTGACGTACTTGGCAATCAACAAAGGCTGATATTTCTTGAAGATACGCATAATTCACCTCTGCTTATTTCCTTATTATCTTTTACCCTAAAGACCCGAGCAGATGGCAAGGCTGTTCATAATGGGGCCGGATATTGTGCGGCCCCTCCAGCCAGTTGAACACGGGCACCTGGCCCTGCTCGAGGATAATTTTGGCAATACCCGAGGTCACGAAAATCGGCGCCATGGTTGCCGGGCACAGACTCTCGACCAGAAAACCGACCAGCGGCATGTGGCTCACCACCAGCAGGTTGTCCTGCCGGTGCAGCTCGCCATAGGCCAGCAGCAGGCTGGCGGCAATGTCCGCGTCGGCATTGGGAGTGAGCTCTTCGCAGCACTCCACCTGGGTTCCGGTTATATGCTTGGATACCTGCTGCCAGGTTTGCCTGGTACGCAGATAAGGACTGACCAGCACACGATCAAATGCCGGCACTTGCTGTGCCAGCCATTGCGCCATCAAACAGGTCTCATCCCTTCCCTGTCCGGTCAAAGGCCGTAAAGCATCGCTGGATGCTTCCGGTGCCGCCTGGCCGTGGCGCATGATAAAGATATTCATCTCCACCTCACTTTCAGGCGAACCCGCCTTTTCAACGGCGGGCATAATACCCCTGCGTTTTGTTGTGCTCAAGGATCCAGCTCACCCTTTAACCAGATGGCGGGAACTCTTTTGTTCGTTCTTACCTTAGCTATAACATAAAGAACACAAGTCCACCGAAAATCATTCGCCTTTTCGGATCTGGGCAACAAAACGCGGAGCAGTACGGCACCGGCGGGACCAGAGTGTGCCCGTGCTTGATGACACTTTGGTGACGGCGCGCCAAAAAAAAACTGGCCGGGCGGCCAGTTGAAAAGATTACATACTAACGAGTGAACAGAAACCAGAATCTGAGATCACCCAGGTGATCATCAGGTTGTTGACGTGGCGCCAACGGGTTTGAGCTTACGCCCGCGGCCCGGGACTTGGCTTGATCTCAATCAACAAAGCCGCACTCAGCCCTTCTGCTTGTCCATCCACAACAGGATAAGGCAGGTCACCACCGATACCCCGATAAAACCTGTCAAAAAAATCAATGGCATGGCGGTATAGCCCAAGACGTTCCAGATTAATTTTTCCAGTGCACTCATAACATGCTCCAAACAGATCCCGAGAGGGGCAGTTTAGCAGAAGGCCGGGAAGCGGCCTTGCGCGAGATCAAATCAGGCCCGGAGCAGGCTGTAGCTTCGGCCCCTGGCGCAAAGCAGCGACCAGCGGCGCCTGGCCATGAACAACGGCAGCACGGCGGGACCGAACAGGCAGCCGAGCAGTGCCCAGCGGCGCGGCGGCAAGGCGCACTGCAGCGCGGCGATATAGAAGAGTGCCCCAGACAGGGGTGCCAGCAAGGTAAAAATAAGGATCATCTACAGCCCTCCCAATTGGCGCAAGCGTAGCACAGACGCCTTCCCTTTGTCAGTGAGTATACAAAATTAATGGTAATTGTGAACAAGATCTATAAATCAGTTTTATTGATTATTTAAATAAAAAGCTTCAATTTTTATTAATTTCAGTGCCGACATAGACTGGCCTCCTGCCATTCGGGGAGATAATGTCATGTTTGCCATCGTTCAGGGGATCAGCCTCGCCGGCCTGCTGGCCGCCGCCAGCCTGCTGCCGGCCCGGCAGTTCGACACCGGTATCAGCCCGCTGATTTTCGCCATCCTGCTGGGCCTGGTACTGGGCAATGCGTGGCCCCGGCTGGCCCAGGGCGAGCGGCAGCCCGGCCTGGAGTTCTGCAAAAAGCGGCTGCTGCGCCTCGGGGTCGCCTTCTACGGCATTCACATCAGCCTGCAGCAGATTGCCGAAGTCGGTACCGGCGCCCTGCTGGTGGATGCGGTGATGCTGCTCTCGACGTTGGGGCTGGCCTACTGGCTGGGCCGGCGCTGGCTGGGCCTGGATGCGCCCACCAGCCTGCTGGTGGGTGCGGGCTCGGCCATCTGTGGTGCCGCCGCCATCCTCGCCACCGAGCCGGTGGTGCGCGCGCGCCCGCAGCAAACCGCGGTGGCGGTCGGCACAGTGGTACTGTTCGGCACCCTGGCCATGTTCCTGTATCCGCTGATCTACCCCTGGCTCGGCCTTTCGCCCCGGGCCATGGGCATTTATACCGGCGCCACCGTGCATGAAGTGGCCCAGGTGGTTGCCGCCGGCTCCGCCATGGGTGATGATGTGGCGCAAACGGCGGTGATCACCAAGCTGACCCGGGTAATGATGCTGGCGCCGGTGCTGCTGGTGCTGGGCAGCTGGCTCGGCCGCAAGAGCGGCACCAGGGCGGTGCGCGCGCCCCTGCCCTGGTTCGCCTTCGGCTTTATCGCCGTGGTGCTGTTCAACTCCCTGGTCAGCCTGCCGCCCTTGTGGCGTGACCTTGTCGTGCAGCTGGATACCTGGGCCCTGACCATGGCGATGGCGGCCCTGGGGCTGGGCACCCAGTTGGGAGGACTCAGGGCCGTGGGCTGGAAGCCCCTGGCGCTGGCCGCCACCTTGTTCTTGCATTTGGCCATCGGCGGGCTGATAGTGACCCATATGGCGACATCCTGGCTGTAGTCACCGGCGGGCATGGTGCCGCCGGCTCAAAGGAGGCACCCATGCCTTATCGTAATATTCTGGTGGCCCTGGAGCTCAACCACAGGGAAAAGCCGCTGCTCAAGCGGGCGGTGGAACTGGCCGAATGCCACGGGGCGGCACTGCACCTGGTGCACGTGGAGCCGGATGTGAGCGGTATCTACGTGGGCAGCCTGAACATGGATCTGCGCCAGCTCAAGGTAAAGCTGCGGCTGGAAAGCGGCCACGAGATCATGAAGATGCTGACGGACACCCAGCACCACATCAGCAGCGTCTCACTTCCCAGCGGCGATGTCCGCCAGGCGGTGCGCCTGGCGGTGAAGGAAAAAAACGCCGACCTGCTGATCTGCGGCCATCAGCTCGAGCACCATTTCCTCGGCCACCTGTTTTCCCATACCGTGGGCTTCCTCGATATCGACGGCTGCGATCTGCTGGTTGTCAAGCTGTCCGACAAGGCCGAAGCCTGACCACCCTCCCCCCGGCTAGCGCAGGCAGAAGCCCTGGTGGTGCAGAAACTCCAGCATAAAGGGGCGCGCCTCCCTGGCCAGGGTTTCACCTATCTGTCCGGTCCAGCTCATTTCCTTGTTACCGCCGGTACGGGTGCGGTAATAGTGGCGCACCCGCTCGTCGTAGTCCCGCATCAGCGCCTCGTCCTGGTGCGCCGGGTAGCCGTTCTCGAAGAACATCAGGGCCGCGGGCAGCCGCGGCTTGGGCTCGGGATCCTGGGCCGGATGGCCGATGCAAAGCCCGAACAGGGGGATGACGCCCCTGGGCAGCCCGAGCAGGGCGCTGAGTTCATGGGGATGGTTGCGCACCGCGCCGATAAAGACCCCGCCCAGCCCCAGGGACTCCGCCGCCGTCAGCGCGTTCTGCCCCATCAGGGCGGTGTCGATGGCACCGATCAGCAGTTGTTCGGCAAAGCCGGTCTTGGCCTCGGGCACCCACTGCAGGTGGCGGTGGAAATCGGCGCAGAACACCCAGAACTCGGCGGCCCCGGCCACGTAGGCCTGGTTGCCGCACAGGGGCACCAGGCGGGCACGCAGCTCGGGATCGGTCACCCGGATCACCGCCGAGGCCTGCAGGAAACTGGAGCTGGGGGCGGCCTGGGCGGCGGCCATGATGGCCTCCCGCTGCCCGGGGGAAAGGGGCTCTCCGGTGAACTTGCGGATGGATCTGTGACGGCGCATCACCTCGATGGCGGTTGTCATTTTTACCTCTTGCTGGCGGTCTTTGTGTATCATCACCTTAATGGAATCAAGCCCCAAATGGGAGAGACGGTGCGGGAAACCCAACACATAGAGCCCATGTCGCGCCGCCATGGCCTGGCCCTCACCCTGGCGGGCGTGGCGGTGATGCTGGTGCTGACCGGGGTGCTGTACTGGCTGGGCGGGCGCGGCCACCTGGTGGTGATCTTCCTCTTTCTCGCCGGCCTGGTGATGACGGTGCTGGGCGTGCTCAAACTCAGGGAGCCGCCCTACAGCTTTTCCCTCAGCGCCGACAACCTGCATTTTCACCACAAGATCGGCGGCTGGAGCCTGCACTGGAACAACATAGTGCGCATCGACCAGCCCCGGCTGCACGAGGGGCTGGATCTGGTGGAGCTGCCCTATGTGGGCATCAAGATCCGCGATTACGACGAATTCCTGCCCCTGATGACGCCACGGCTGACGGTGCACATGCTCAACGATCAGCGGCCCCTGCTGGCCATGGCCCTGCGCCACGGCGCGATCAGCCGCCACCGGCTGCAGGACTGGCTGGTGGAGGACAACCACTACCGCTCGGCCAGCGGCCGCCACTACGAGGGCCTGGCCGCCATGCTCGGCCACCGCATGACCCACATGCGCGAGCTTTACGGTTACGATCTGCTGGTGCACGAGTCGAACCTGGACCGGGAGCCGCCGGAGTTCGTGGCCCTGCTGCGCCGCTACCTGCAGCCGTCTTGATCTACGGCGGACGCCGGGCTGGCGGTAGGGTCCATTTCAATGGGCCATCCACCAACGGCGCAGTGTCCGGTCGACTTCCGTCGGCCAAAAAAACTGGATCTGGACGTGCCCCTCGCATAGAGTGCGCCCAGTTCACATTCTCCACGGCACCAACGGAACCCCGGCCTGCCCCATGAAAAACCTGGACGCTTTCTATCTCTTCGTCAAAGTCGTGCAACAGGGCGGCTTTTCCCATGCCGCCGCCCAGCTGGGCATGCCCACCGCCACCCTCAGCCGGCGGATATCGGCGCTGGAGCAGTCGCTCGGCTGCAAACTGCTGAGCCGCACCACCCGCAAGCTGCAGCTCACCGAGGAGGGCCGGCGCTACTTCGAGCGGCTGAACCCCCTGCTCACCGAGATGGAGCAGGTCACCGGCGATATCCAGGGCCAGAGCCAGCACATGAGCGGCCTTATCAAGGTGGCGGCCCCCATCGCCATCTCCAACACCTTCCTGATCGACGGCATCACCGAGTTCTGCCTCAAGTACCCGGCCATCCGCATCGATCTGCTGCAAAGCAACGACTATACCAGCCTGCTGGACACGGATCTGGACGTGGTGTTCTTCAGCGGCGAACTGCCCGACTCCAGCCTGCACGCCCGCCGCCTGGGCGAAGTGCACTACGGCCTGTTCGCCTCTCCCCACTATGTACAGCGCCAGGGCATGCCGCTGCTGCCGGAAGAGCTGGATCAGCACCATATCATCCAGTGCTGGCCGCACCGCAACTGGCAGCTGACCCACGAGGACGGTCGCCGTTTCCATCTGAAGCCGGTGGCCCGGCTGTCGGTCAACCAGATGCAGTCGGCGGTCAAGGCCGCCATCCAGGGGCTGGGCATCGTCAACGTGCCCAAGCACTATGTGGCCCACCATGTGAATGCCGGTCTGCTGCGACCGGTGCTGCCGGCCTGGCTGGGCGGCAAGCGTCCCTTCCACATGGTGTATCACAACCGCGAACTGGCGCCGGTACGGCTCAATACCTTTATCGAGTTCATCGACAAGCACATGCGCGAACGGCTGGCGTCAACCTGGGTGAGGAACTGGCAGGACAAGAGTGAAGAAGAGTAACAGGCGGGCAAAAAAAATGGGCAGCTTCCGTCTGCCCGATTCCACTAACAAAAGATAGATGTAAGTAAGCTTGAACAAAAAGGTAACATAGCTCCTCCGGCGAAATTAGCGGTTATTCTGTAAAACGAAATAAGTTATTATTCCATTTTTGCAATAATCACCCGGCCGCAGGCAGATCCTGCTCCCACAATATCACCTGTCCGCCCGGCCAGCGTTGATCCAGATCCGCATAGCGCTGCTCCAGCAGGTGGCGCTTGATTTTGAGGGTGGGCGTCATGATGTCGTTGTCCACCGTCCAGGGCGCCTGCATCACCAGTATGCCGCCCAGCCGCTGGTGGCTTTCCAGCTTCTGGTTGACATGCCCCAGGGTGGCCGCCAGTTGCTCGGCGATGGCCCCCTTCTGCCGCTGCTGCGCCCCTTCCGCCAGTTGTACCAGGGCCACCGGCTGGGCCTGACCACTGCCCACCACGCATACCTGCTCGACCAGTTCGTTCTCGATCAGCATAGCCTCTATCGGCACCGGCAACACGTACTTGCCCTTGGCAGTCTTGAAGGCATCCTTGGTCCGCCCGGTGATGGTGAGGTAGCCGTCCGCATCGAGCCGGCCCTGATCCCCGGTGTGCAGCCAGCCGTCCTGCAGGGCCTCGCGGGTGGCGGACTCCTGCTTGTAGTAGCCGCTCATCATGCCCGGGCAGCGGCACAGCACCTCGCCGCTGTCGGAGATGCGGATCTCCACCCTGACGCCGGGCTTGCCCACGGTGCCGACCTTGTCGGAACGATAGGGGTAGTTGAGGGTGGAATAGGCCAGGTTTTCGGTCATGCCCCAGGCCTCGGTGATGGGCATGTCGAGCCGCTCATACCAGCGCAGCAGCGACGGCGATACCGGCGCCGAACCGCACCCCAGGATACGGGCGGCACTCAGCCCCAGGCCGGCGCGGATTTTCTTTTTCACCAGGCCGGAGATGAAGGGAACCTTGAGCAGCAGATCCAGCTTCTTCTGGGGCAGTTTTTCCAGGATGCGGCTGCGGAAGTTGGTCCACAACCGGGGCACCGAGATGAACACCGTGGGCGAGATGGTCTTTACGTCCTCGATAAAGGTGTCCAGGCTCTGGGCAAAACCCACCGGGACGCCGCCGTAGAGGCTGGCGCCGAGGATATAGACCCGCTCGGTGATATGGGACAGCGGCAGGTAGGAAAAGGCCCTGTCCTCGCTAGAAAGCCCGGTGGTCTGCAAAATGCCCTGGCAGGCGGCGGCATAGGGGCCGAAGCAGATCATCACCCCCTTGGGGTTGCCGGTGCTGCCGGAGGTGTACACCAGGCTCATCAGGCTATCCCGCGCCGGCACCGGCCGCTCGGCGATGGGCGCCCGGGCCAGCAGATCCGCCCAGTGGTGGTGGGTTTCCATGGTGGAGGGATAGGGCATGGCAAGGCGGATAAGGCCGTCGGGGATGCCCGGCTCCTGCATGCCGGGCTCGTCCAGCTTGCCGGTGAAGATGGCCTTGCTCTCGCTGTGCTCCAGCACGTAGCGCACCGTGTCGGCCCCGGCGGTGGGATAGATGGGCACGCTCACGTAGCCGCCCATCTGCAGGGCGAAGTCGCAGATAAACCACTCGGCGCAGTTTTTGGACAGCAGGGCTATCTTGTCCCCCGGCTCCAGTCCCAGGGCCCTGAGCCCGGCCACCAGCCGGGCCGCCTGCTCCAGCACCTGGGCCCAGCTGTACTGGTGCCAGTGGCCGTCCTTGGGCTGGCGCAGGTAGATGGCATCGGGCTGGTGCTCGGCCCAGTGATACAGCATTTCCAGAGGTAACTTGTCGGTGTGGATGCTCATAACTGTCCTTGTCTGATGTCGGGCTCGGTTAACAACAGTATTGCAAAAACGGCGGAAAGCACCAGCAGAGACAGCTCTAGGTGCTTGATGATACTCACAATATCGGCACCATTGCGACGAGAGTCGGCCGCTGGCCGGAGGCAGGAACGAAAAAAGCCCGCATCGCTGCGGGCTTTTCGATTTGGCGGTGAGGGAGGGATTCGAACCCTCGATACGTTGCCGTATACACACTTTCCAGGCGTGCTCCTTCAGCCACTCGGACACCTCACCAAATTTTTATGCGTTTTTTATCTACGGTGTCTGCTTCACCGGCTTTTTCTCTTCGGATCTCTGTCCTCGGGCTGACGCAGCACGCTGCGTGCTTTTCGCCCCGGCTTCGCCTCTTGGCAGCCACTCGGACACCTCACCAAATTGTTGCGGCATTTTTTTGCATCGGTGTTACCTTCACCGGCTTTATGAACACTGCCTAGCCTTGCCCTTGCAGCGGGGCGTATAGTAGGCAAGAGCCGCCGCCCGCGCAATCTTTTTCTCGCGTCTTGAGTTCGTTTGCGCATTATTGCGCCAACCCATGTTCCTCCCCCTCCTCGCCCGCCTTTGCAGGCGACCTCGCCGGGGGACTCTGGCATAATAAGCCCCCGCTTTTTGAGGTAACCCTAGGACGATAATGACGGCAACAGCAGCATCAACTCAGCTTCACGAGCGCTTTCGGGGCTATTTTCCGGTGGTGATCGACGTGGAAACCGGCGGTTTCAACGCCCAGACCGACGCCCTGCTGGAAATTGCCGCCATCACCCTGAAGATGGACAAGAACGGCTGGCTGAGCCCGGATCAGACCTATCACTTCCATGTGACACCCTTCGAGGGTGCCAACCTGGAGCCCGCCGCCCTCGCCTTCACCGGTATCGATCCCTACAGCGCCCTGCGCGGCGCCGTGACCGAGCACGAAGCCCTGGACCAGATCTTCAAGGGGGTGCGCAAGGGCATCAAGGCCAACCAGTGCCAGCGGGCCATAGTGGTGGCCCACAACGCCTCCTTCGATCACGGTTTCGTGATGGCGGCGGCGGAACGGGCGGGCATCAAGCGCAACCCCTTTCATCCCTTCGCCACCTTCGACACCGCCACCCTCGCCGGCCTGGCCCTGGGCCAGACGGTGCTGGCCAAGGCCTGCAAGGCCGCGGGCATGAGCTTCGACAACAAGGAAGCCCACAGCGCCCTCTACGATACCCGCAAGACCGCCGAGCTGTTCTGCCTGATCGTCAACCGCTGGAAGGAGCTGGGCGGCTGGCCCCTGGGCCAGATGGAAACGCCGGAGTTCAAGGAGCCGGAAGGTAACGCCTGAGCCGAGCTGGGGGTGCCTGGTGGAGCGCAGGCGGCTCGCCTGCTTTCGCGCGCAGCGCGAACCCTCGGGTTGACCTGCCACACCACGGGGTTAAAAAGGCTCGGGGCAGAACAGGCATCGTGGGTTGGACCGTGCCTTCGTCCAGCTCGGTGCCACCTTCATGCGGGCGGGCCGCCCGCGCCCCAAGACCCGCGCTCCACCAGTCAGGTGCCAATCTTTCTCGCCCGCTCAAGCGCGGAGAGGCCGGCTTCCAGCCGGGTTTCGCCGTCCCCCTCGCCCAGGATAAAGGCCTTCAGGCGGCCATCCAGTTCCACCACCATCTGCTCCATCAGCTCGCTGCCGCGCACCAGCTCGCCGGCACAGCTCTGGGTGTTGTCGTAGCCCTGTTTCATCACCACTATGTTGTGCTGGATATCGTCGGTGACGGTGCGCTGCTCTTCGGTGGCGGTGGCCACCTGCTCGGTCATGGCGTTGACCTGGCCGATTTCCTCGACGATGGCGGTCAGCTGGGCACCGGCCTCCCGGGCCTCGCCAACGCAGGCCAGGCTGCGGCTGCGGCCCTGGCCCATGGCTTCCACCGCCTGCTCGCTGCCCTGGCGCAGCCGGGTCAGCATGCTTTCTATCTGTTCGGCGGTACTCTGGGTCTGCAGTGCCAGGGAACGCACCTCTTCCGCCACCACCGCGAAGCCCCGGCCCGACTCGCCGGCCCGGGCCGCCTCAATGGCCGCGTTCAGCGCCAGCAGGTTGGTACGATCGGAGATCTGCTTGATCACCTCCAGGAAGTTGCTCACCTCCCGGCTGTAGCCCGCCACCTCGACCACCTTGGTCTCGCCGTGCTCAAGTGAAGCCGCCACCTGCTCGATGGCGGCGATGGTGCCGTCCACCTTGCGGTCGCCGTCCGAAGCCCGGGCGATGGTGTGGTTGGCGGCGGAGAAGGTTTCCGAGGCATGGCGGGCGATCTCGGCCACGGTGGCCGACATCTCGGTGGCGGCGGACACCACCAGGTCCACCTGCCCCAGCCCCTTGTCCAGATCCTGCTGGATCAGCTGCAGGGTGTTGCGGGTGTGGCCGCTGTGGGCCATCAGGTGTTCGCAGGTGCCGCGCATCCGGCCGAGCAGGGTGGACAGCTGGCGCTGCATGCGGTTGATGGCGTCGGCCAGTTCGCCCAGCTCGTCGCGGCTGGCCACCCGCACCGGCTGGCTGAAGTCCTGACGGTGGGCGATGCGCATGATGCCCGCCTGCAACTCGGCGAATCCGCGGCGCAGATCCCGCAGTATCAGGCCGCACACCACCAGGGTGAGCAGGGCCGCCGCCAGGCTCAGCACCAGGGCCAGGGCGAAGCTGTTGCGCGCCGCCTGGTAGCCCTGCTCGCCGGTTTGCGCCAGGCTGGCGGCAAACTGGTCTTCGGCCCCCTTGATGGCGTCGATATAACGGCTGGCCAGGCTGAACCAGGCGGAGGCCTCGCCGCTCAGGCTGCCGCCGCCGTGCTGGCGGTGGGCCTGGTCGATGCTGTCTTGCACTTCCCGGGCCAGTGGCGAGCCCTGCAACTGGTCGAACTGGGTTCGCCACTCGGGCTCGGCCAGCACCATAAAGCGCTCCAGATAAGCCTGGTACTGGGCTTCCAGGGCGGCGAAGCGACGGTACAGCTCGGGGCTGAACTGACCCGCCACCCGGGCCGAACTCAGGCTGGCGCGCAGCAGCCCCAGGCGATCCTTGGCCTGCAGGAAGGCGCTGTAGGCCGCGAGGGAGGCGGCCTGGGGCGCATCCGCCGCCAGCGGCACGGCGCCGTCGATCACCGCAAGCAGGGCGGCGATCACCTGGCTGTAGTCGTCGACCACCTGGGGCACCGTCAGCTGCTTGCCGTCCACCTGCCGGCGCAGGCCCTCGAGCCGGCCCAGCGCCTGCTGCAGGGCCTGGTGGCGGCTGGCGGCCTCCCCGTCGAGCACCAGTTGGCGGCTGCCCTGGCCGAGCTGGCGCAGGGCCTGTTCGGTACGGGCCCGTTGCTCGGTCAGCCGGGCGCTGAACTCCCCGCGGCTGTCGTTGATGCTGCTGGCCGAGAGTCCCCGCTCCGCCTGCAGCTGGTGCGCCAACTGGCCGCTTTGCGCCGCCAGCCGGGTGATGGGCACCATGTCGGCCGCGTTGACCATGGTGCGATAGCTCGCCAGGGCATAGAGGGAAGCGAACAGGAACAGGGCCGCCAGGGGCAGCAACACCAGTAAGCCCAGTTTGTGGGTGAGTTTGAGTGACGTCATGCAAAGCCTCGTGATACCGCCGGAGATAGCAGTGTATCGGCGTTATCCTCGTGGACTGAAGCGGAGAAACGTAAACAATGGCCCCTCCCCCTTGACCTGGATCAAGCAGGGAGCCTGTCCGCTCGCCATTGCACCATGGCGGTGCCGGCCGAAGGGAAAAGGTTGCCGGTGTGCCGCGACACCGGCAAGGGATGGACGGCCCGGTCAGGCCGGCAGATGGCCGGTTCTCACCCAGAGCCGGGTGCGGCGGCCCGCTTCCAGCTCGGGCACGGCGCCGGCGGGAAAGCGCAGCCAGCTCAGCGCCGGATAGGAGAGCGGCCCCTCGTCGAGCTGGCCTTCCAGCACCAGGATTTCCAGCCCCTGCTTGTAACAGCAGGGGGGAAAGCGGCCGCCTTCGGGAAAGTCGAGCAGGCTGGTGCCGACCCCGCCGTGCTTGTGCAGGGGCAGGCGGCGGTAACCGTGCTCGCCGGTGATCCACAGATCCTGCCCGGGCAGCAGCTTGCGTTCGCCCTGGTCATCGGCGGCGAACTGGTTGAGTTTAACGAAGATAAGGCAGCCCTCGCGGCTGAAGGCGCCATGCCGGCTGCCGGGCGGATGGCGCACGTAGCTGCCGGCGGGGTAGTCGCCCTGTTCATCGGAGAAGGTGCCTTCCAGCACCCAGAATTCCTCACCCCGGGGGTGGCTGTGCTCGGGGAAGCGGGCCTCCGGTTCAAACCGGACCAGGCTGGTGACATGGCCGCTTTCCGCCTGCTCCCGCTCCAGCGGGTAGCGCCATACCCCGGGGGCCGGGGAGGCCTGCCAGCGGGAGGGATCATAGGGAAGGGCCAGTCGTTGAGAAAAGTCCATATTCAGCATCGGTTAATGTCCCGACAGACAAAGGGGATCCCATCCTCGCCCCGCCCGGGATTGCGGTCAAGTCCCTTGAAGCGCCTCGCTGCGATAAATATGGCCCTCGCCCTCGGGGATAAAGCTCAGCCGGTGGCTGATGCAGGCCGGGGCGTCTTCCTGGTGGTGGGACACGAACAGCAGCTGGGTGCCGCCCTCCGCCACCAGCAGATCGATCCAGCGCTTGACCCAGTGGCGGTTGAAGGTATCCAGCCCCTGCAAAGGTTCGTCCAGGATCAGGATGGGCGGGTGCTTGACCATGGCCCGGGCGATCAACAGCAGCCGCTGCTGGCCGTAGGACAGATTGCGGAAGGGCTCGTTGGCGAGCCGCTCCAGGCCGAGCAGCGCCAGCCATTGCCCGGCCAGGGCCAGCTGGCGGTCGCCGGGCTGCTGGTAGACGCCGATGGAATCGAAGAAGCCGGACAGGATCACCGAGCGGGGCGTGGCCGTGACCCGGTAGTCCTGCTGCATGCTGGTGCTGACGTAGCCAATGTGCTGCTTGATGTCCCAGATGCTTTCGCCGCTGCCCCGGCGACGGCCGAACAGGGTGAGATCGTTGCTGTAGCCCTGGGGATGGTCGCCGGTCACCAGGCTCAGCAGGGTGGACTTGCCGGCGCCGTTGGGGCCGACGATCTGCCAGTGCTCGCCCGGGTTGACCTGCCAGTTCAGGCCGTCGAGGATGCGCTTGTCGCCGTAGCTGACCTTGATGTCCCGCATCAGGATGCGCGGTTCCCGGTCGTCCAGCGCTCGCCGCACCGCGTCCGGATCCGCCGGCGGCAGCCGCTGGCCCGCCTGCTCCATGGCCGCCAGGTGGGTCAGTTGCAGCAACTCGGCCGAGGCCACCACCTCGTCGCGGGGGCCGGCCAGGCCCAGTTCACATTCCGCCACCAGGCCGAGCCGGTCGGCAAAGTCGGGGATCTCCTCGAAGCGGTTGAGGATCAGCACCAGGCTTTGTCCCGCCGCCACCAGCTCTTCCAGCAGCCGCATCAGGCCGGCGTGGGCAGTCACGTCCAGGCCGTCGAAGGGCTCGTCCAGGATCAGCAGCGCCGGCTCCCGCAGCAGGGCGCGGCACAGCAGCACCTTGCGGGTTTCCCCGGTGGACAGGTACTTGAAGCCGCGATCCAGCAGGCCGGTGATGCCGAAGCGCTCGGCCAGCGCCGCCAGCCGCGCCTCGCCGCCGCCCCCCTCCAGGATGATCTGGCGGGCGCTGTGGCCCTGATCCTCGTAGTCGAGCAGATCGCTCTCGTCTTCTTCCCGCTCCCGGTCGGCCAGTTGCTGAAGCTGTTCGAACGACACCCACTCGATGCGCCCGAAACCGTTGTCGGCCTCGCCTTCCAGCAGCCTGAGTTCGCCAGCCAGGGCCCGGGCCAGGGCGGTCTTGCCGCTGCCGTTGGCGCCGACGAAGCTCCAGCACTGCCCCGCCTCGAGATCGAGGTGGCGGATGGTCAAACGATGACGCTCGCTGATGGCGAAACGGGCGTCCCTGATGCGGATGGCGGTCATGTCCTGTGGCGTCCTTTGCTGTGAATCAAAAAAGGGACATCATCGGCAAGCCGCCGGCCCGATGCAAGAGACAAAATCGGCTCCCAGGATCCGGATTTGTGAGCCAGCACCCAACCCGCCGGGGCGGAACAGGCTAAGGTCCGGGAGTCACTCACCCTCCGCTAAGGAGCGCATATGCGTTACAACCAGGCATTGATGGACGAACTGAACCTGTTGCTGCATTTCGATCTCGATACCACCCAGCAAGGCATCAAGGTGCACCACGATGCGGATCCGGCGGTGATTGCCGCCGCCGCCCGGCTGCATGACAAGGGGCTTATCACCCTGAGGGACGGTGGCTACCTCACCGACCTGGGGCGTGAAACCACCGAACACGCCCAGGCCCTGCTCGGCCTGCTGCGGGAAACCACCACCGCCTGATCCCTCCTGCTACTGCCGGGGCGGCACCGCCGCCCCGGAGTCCCCCGCGCGTCCTGCTGGATTTTTAGCCTGTCTGCATTATTTTTTAAGGGTTGGAGAATAACAATAACGGAGACGGGAGATGTCCATTACCCACTGCGGACGCTGTGGCCGCCCTTTTTACGATCACCGCCGACGATGTCCCCATTGCCGGGCGCTGCGGGAAGACCTGACCGATGCCCCCTACTATATCCGCCAGCCCATGTCCTTCCTGCTGGTCGCCGTGGCGATGGCGGCGCTGATGCTGCTGTGGAGCCTGTTCGACGACAGGCCCAGCTTCGCCTCGCCACCGGCGGAGGAAACGCCGCGCATGCAGACCCGTGGCCAGGTGGAAAAACCATAAAAAAATGCCGGCAAGGTGCCGGCATTTTGTTGTGCAGAACGCAAGGAGGGATTACAGGCCCTCGGCGTGCTCCGCCAGGAAGCGGGCCACGCCGTCCGGAGAAGCCTGCATGCCTTGCTTGCCCTTTTCCCACTGGGCCGGGCACACTTCGCCGTGCTCTTCGTGGAACTGCAGGGCATCGACCATGCGCAGCATTTCGTCGATGTTGCGGCCCAGCGGCAGATCGTTCACCACCTGGTGACGAACCACGCCGTTGGCGTCGATCAGGAATGAGCCACGGAAGGCCACACCGGCTTCCGGGTGCTCCACGTCATAGGCCTTGCAGATGTCGTGCTTGACGTCGGCCACCAGCGGGTATTTCACCTGGCCGATGCCGCCCTTGTCTACCGGGGTGTTGCGCCAGGCGTTGTGGCTGAACTGGGAGTCGATGGACACGCCGATCACTTCCACGCCGCGGCTCTGGAACTCTTCATAACGACGATCGAAGGCGATCAGTTCGGACGGGCACACGAAGGTGAAGTCCAGCGGGTAGAAGAACACCACGGCGGCTTTGCCCTTGGTGAACTCTTTCAGGTTGAAGTTATCAACGATTTCGCCATTACCCAGTACAGCAGCAGCGGTAAAGTCGGGGGCCTGGCGGCCTACCAGTACGCTCATGTCTATCTCCTTGGTGTTTACAATAATGGGTTTCCAGGAAACCACGCAATTCGACTACACAGTATATGGGCGCCTGCCGCCAAACCCAAGGGCAAGGCGGCCGGTTGGGTAAAGTTGCGGCAAGGTCCCCTCCCCCCCGGGCAGGATGCCGGTGTGCTGCACCTTGCCATTTTATCAGCAGGAAAAACAAGGATGGCGGCGAAAATGCCAAATAATGCTCGACATTCTGGCCTGAATTTGCAAACTAGCCCCCCTCGTTTACCTGTTCACCCCAATTCCATAAGCCGGAAGGATAGCCCATGAATCCTGTTGTCGTTGCCGTCTGCCTGATGCTGGCCCTGAGCCTGATGCGCATCAACGTGGTGGTTGCCCTTACCCTCAGCGCCCTGGCGGGCGGCATGGTCGCCGGCCTGTCGTTGACCGAGGCGGTCAATACCTTCGCCGGCGGCCTTGGCGGCGGCGCCACCATCGCCCTGAGTTACGCCATGCTGGGCGCCTTTGCCGTGGCCATCGCCCGTTCCGGCATCACCGACCTGCTCGCGCTCAAGGTGATCCGCGCCCTAGGCCAGGACGCCACCGCCGGCCGCCTGTTGTGGATCAAGGCGGTGCTGCTGAGCGTATTGCTGCTGGTGGCCATCTCCTCCCAGAACCTGATCCCGGTGCATATTGCCTTTATTCCCATCCTGATCCCGCCGCTGCTGCATGTGATGGCCAGGCTGCGGCTGGACCGGCGCGCCGTGGCCTGCGTGCTCACCTTCGGCCTCACCGCCACCTACATGCTGCTGCCGGTGGGCTTTGGCGGCATCTTCCTGAACAACATCCTGCTGGCCAACCTGGTCGAGAACGGGGTAACGGCCGACAAGGCCATGCTGCCCACCGCCATGGCGATTCCCGTGGGCGGCATGCTGCTCGGCCTGCTGGTGGCGCTGTTCATCAGCTACCGCCGCCCCCGGGACTATGACGAAGCCAAAATCCTGGCCATCGAGCCCGAGCACGTCAGCATCAACGGCGCCCATATCCTGATCGCCGTGCTCGCCATCCTCACCGCCCTGGGGCTGCAGCTGTACAGCGACTCCATCATCCTCGGCGCCATGGTCGGCTTTGTGATCTTCACCCTGGGCGGCGTCATCAAGTTCAGGGAAAGCCAGGACGCCTTCACCCAGGGGGTGAAGATGATGTCGCTGATCGGCTTTATCATGATCGCCGCCGCCGGCTTCGCCGCCGTGCTCAAGGCCACCGACGGCATCGGCAGCCTGGTGCTGGCGGTGGAAGCGGTGATCGGCGACAACAGGGCCCTCGCCGCCCTGATGATGCTGGTGGTGGGCCTGCTGATCACCATGGGCATCGGCTCTTCTTTTTCCACCATTCCCATCATCGCGCCCATCTATGTGCCCCTGTGCATCGCGCTCGGCTTCTCGCCGCTGGCCACGGTCGCCATTATCGGCACCGCCGGCGCCCTGGGGGACGCGGGCTCGCCGGCCTCCGACTCCACCCTGGGCCCCACCTCGGGCCTGAACGCGGACGGCCAGCACGACCATATCTGGGACTCGGTCGTGCCCACCTTCCTGCACTACAACCTGCCGTTGATCGCCTTCGGCTGGCTGGCGACCATGGTGCTCTGAACACCGCCCTTGGCCGGCAGGCGCCGTCGGCCAAGGGTTTCTTCCCCCGCCCGTTTTGCGCCTGATCCAGGTCAAGTCTTCCGCCGCCCCACAACCGTTAGAATAAAACTACATTTTCAGCGATCGGGTGGCCACCATGAAACCGAACAACACTAATCTTGATCCCCTGCTACCGCCGGAAATGGCGAAAAAGGCCGAGGATGTGGGGGTCTACAAGGCCAGCAGCCCACCGTTGCAATCTTTCATACTGGCGCTGACCGCCGGCGTGTTTATCTCCATCGCCTTCGTGTTCTACATCACGGTTACCACCGGCGCCGGCGGCCTGCCCTGGGGCATGGCGCGCTTTATCGGCGGCCTGGCCTTCAGCCTGGGGCTGATCCTGGTGGTGATTTGCGGCGGCGAGCTGTTTACCTCCAGCGTGCTCACCACCGTCGCCCGGGCCAGCCGGCGCATCGGCTGGGGCCAGCTGGCCCGCAACTGGGTGGTCGTCTACCTGGGCAACCTGGGCGGCGCCCTGCTGTTCGTGCTGCTGATCTGGCTGGCCGGCCAGCACCTGGCCGCCGACGGGGCCTGGGGCCTCAACACCCTGAACATCGCCCGGCACAAGCTGCACCACGGCTTTGTGCAGGCGGTGGCCTTAGGGATACTGTGCAACATGATGGTGTGCCTGGCAGTATGGATGAGCTTTTCCTGCCGCAGCAACACCGACAAGGTGCTGGTAATGCTGCTGCCCATCGCCATGTTCGTGGCCAGCGGCTTCGAGCACAGCATTGCCAACCTCTTTATCGTGCCCCTGGCCATCGCCATCCAGCAGTTCGCCGGCCCCGAATTCTGGGCCCTGACCGGCGCCCTGCCCGCCGATTTTGCCGAGCTGACCCTGGCCAACTTTTTGCTACGCAACCTGCTGCCGGTCACCCTGGGCAATATCATCGGCGGCGGTGTGCTGGTGGGGCTCAGCTATTGGCTGATTTACCTGCGCCCGGGCGCCGGCGGCGGAAAGGTCCACTGAAGTGGCCCCTGCCATGGACCTGCGGCGGCCCCTGCGAAGGGGCCGCCGCTAGGATCGAATTTATTCGACCCAAGCACCGCCGACCGCCTCAGGCGCGTGCCCGCTGTACCCAGAACTGGCGGAACAGCTCGGTCAGGCCGCCGGTGAGCTGCACCACCTCGTGGCAGCGCTGGCGGTTGCCCTGCCCGCTGCGCACATGGCTGTCGGCCGACGCCCGTATGCTGCTGATGCTGCGGTTGATCTCCTCGCTGACCGCTCCCTGCTGCTCGACGGCGGTGGCG
>NZ_NMUO01000032.1 GCF_002237365.1 Zobellella denitrificans | reverse complement strand
GGCGACAACATCAAGATGGTCGTGACCCTGATCGCTCCCATCGCGATGGAAGACGGTCTGCGCTTCGCCATCCGTGAAGGCGGCCGCACCGTTGGCGCCGGCGTTGTTGCCAAGATCATCGAGTAATAGCGCTTACAATCACACCGGAAAGCCCCTATAATAGGGGCTTTCTTGTATTAGGGGCGTAGTTCCAATTGGTAGAACGGCGGTCTCCAAAACCGACGGTTGGGGGTTCGAGTCCCTCCGCCCCTGCCACTTACCTCGCCGATAGCGGGGTTTTCGCGTCTGTGACAGACTTAAGTTTTTAGACAGGTAGCTTATGAGTGCAAACACCGAGAACCAGGGCGGGGCAAAAGATACCCTGCTGTGGGGTCTGGTTTTCATTATTTTGATCGCGGCCGTGGTCGCCAATTATCTCTATAGTGATCTGGCAGTCTTCATTCGTGCTGCCGGCGTGGTAGTGGCTGCGGGTATCGCCGGTTTGCTGGCCTATCAGACCCAGAAGGGCAAGAGCACCTTCGCCTTCGCCAAGGAGTCCCGTCTGGAAATGCGCAAGGTGGTGTGGCCGACCCGCCAGGAAGCCATCCAGACCACCCTGATCGTACTGGCCGTCACCGCTCTGGTTGGCCTCTTTCTGTTTTTGCTGGATGGCCTGCTGGTATGGCTGGTCAATCTGGTTACCGGAGTATAAGGATTAGCCATGTCAGAACAAAGAATGCGTTGGTATGTGGTCCAGGCGTTTTCCGGATATGAAGGGCGCGTCGCCAAGTCCCTGCGCGAGCATATCAAGATGCACGGCATGGAAGATCAGTTCGGCGAAGTGCTGGTACCTACCGAAGAGGTGGTGGAAATGCGCGCCGGCCAGAAGCGCAAGAGCGAGCGCAAGTTCTTCCCCGGCTACGTGCTGGTTCAGATGCAGATGAACGATGCCACCTGGCACCTGGTACGCAGCATCCCCCGGGTGATGGGCTTTATCGGCGGCACTCCCGAGCGTCCGGCGCCCATCTCCGACAAGGAAGCCGACGCCATCCTCAACCGCCTGCAGGATGCGGTGGACAAGCCGAAACCCAAGACCCTGTTCGAGCCGGGCGAGGTGGTGCGGGTCACCGAAGGCCCCTTCGCCGACTTCAATGGTGTGGTGGAAGAGGTGGATTACGAGAAGAGCCGGGTCAAGGTGTCCGTGCTGATCTTCGGTCGTTCCACCCCGGTGGAGCTGGAATTCGGTCAGGTGGAAAAATCCTGAGTATATTTCGAGCAAGATGCTTGAGCGGGGCGGCAAATTGCACTACAATTTGCCGCCCTTTTAACTTGGGGAGCCGTTAGCGGAGCCTGGCTCCAAGGCGTTATCACCCATTCTTGAGGTAATTTTCAATGGCTAAAAAAGTACAAGCCTACATCAAGCTGCAGGTAGCAGCTGGTGCAGCTAACCCGAGCCCGCCCGTTGGTCCTGCCCTGGGTCAGCACGGCGTGAACATCATGGAATTCTGTAAGGCGTTCAACGCCCGTACCGAAAGCCTGGAAAAAGGCGCGCCGACTCCGGTCGTGATCACCGTATACAGTGACCGCTCCTTCACCTTCGAAACCAAGACTCCGCCCGCCGCCTTCCTGCTGAAGAAAGCGGCTGGCGTCAAGTCCGGCTCCGGCAAGCCCAACAAAGAGAAAGTGGGCACCGTGACCCGCGCTCAGCTGGAAGAAATCGCCAAGACCAAGGCCCCGGACATGACCGGTGCTGACGTTGACGCCCGCGTGCGTTGCCTCGAAGGTTCTGCCCGTTCCATGGGCCTGGTAGTGGAGGGCTAAGACAATGGCAAAACTGACCAAGCGTATGCGTACCATCCGTGAGCGTGTGAACGCCACCAAAGAGTACGAAATCAACGAAGCCATCGCCCTGCTGAAAGAGCTGGCCACCGCCAAGTTCGTCGAGAGCATCGACGTGGCTGTCAACCTCGGCATCGATGCCCGTAAATCCGACCAGAACGTGCGTGGCGCCACCGTGCTGCCCCACGGCACCGGTCGTGACGTGCGTGTCGCCGTGTTCGCCCAGGGTGCCAACGCCGACGCCGCCAAGGCTGCCGGTGCCGACCTGGTCGGCATGGACGACCTGGCCGAGCAGGTGAAGAAAGGCGAAATGAACTTCGACGTGGTCATCGCCTCTCCCGACGCCATGCGCGTGGTGGGTCAGCTGGGCCAGATCCTGGGTCCGCGTGGCCTGATGCCGAACCCGAAAGTGGGTACCGTTACCCCGAACGTGGCCGAAGCCGTGCAGAATGCCAAGGCTGGTCAGGTGCGTTACCGTAACGACAAGAACGGTATCATCCACACCACCATCGGCAAGGTCGATTTCGACGCCGACAAGCTGAAAGGCAACCTGGAAGCCCTGCTGGGCGCGCTGAAGCGTGCCAAGCCGGCTTCCTCCAAGGGCCAGTACATCAAGAAAGTCAGCCTGTCCACCACCATGGGCGCTGGCGTTTCTATCGAACAGTCCAGCCTGGACGTTGCTTAATTAAGCATTTACAAGGCGCAGTGATTCTCGTAGAATTTTGCGCCTTGTTATTTGGTTGGGGGCTTCGACTCCCGTCCAAGACCGCTGGAGCCGCAAGGCTTAATTTTCCAGCGTAGATGGTGCCGGGACCCAGTTAGAAAGCATTCCTTTCTTCTGGAATCTGCCACCTTGGTGCCCCAAAACCTGGGGCGTGTGTTTAATCTGGGAATTTCCCAGGTGGAATCCAGGAGTTTAGCCAATGGCATTAAGACTCGACGACAAAAAAGCAATTGTTGCTGAAGTCAACGAAGCTGCCAAGGGCGCCCTGTCTGCAGTCGTTGCCGATTCTCGCGGCGTGACCGTAGCTGCCATGACCACCCTGCGCAAGCAAGCCCGTGACAACGGTATCTACCTCAAGGTAGTCCGTAACACCCTGGCTCGCCTGGCAGTGGAAGGGACCGATTACGAGTGCCTGAAAGAGGTATTCGTGGGTCCTACCCTGATCGCGTTTTCCAACGAACACCCGGGCGCTGCCGCTCGTCTGTTCAAGGATTTTGCCAAAGAGCAAAACGCGTTCGAGGTGAAAGGTCTGGCTTACGAGGGCGAATTTATCCCCGCGGCCCAAATTGACCGCCTCGCCAAGCTGCCGACTTACGAAGAAGCGATCGCCAAGCTGATGGCTACCATGAAGGAAGCCTCTGCCGGCAAGCTGGTTCGTACTTTTGCTGCCCTGCGCGACAAGAAAGAAGCCGAAGCCGCCTAAGGCGCTTCTGGTTGCTTGATTACCGTCTACTTCAGAACATTAGGAATTTGAGTCATGTCTATCACTAAAGACCAAATCATCGAAGCCGTTGCAGAAATGTCTGTAATGCAAGTTGTTGAACTGATCGAAGCCATGGAAGAGAAGTTCGGCGTTTCTGCTGCCGCTGCCGTAGCCGTTGCCGGTGAAGCCGCCGCTGCCGTAGAAGAGCAGACCGAGTTCGACGTGATCCTGGCTGCTGCCGGCGCGAACAAGGTTGCCGTTATCAAGGCCGTTCGTGGCGCTACCGGTCTGGGCCTGAAAGAAGCCAAGGCTCTGGTTGAGTCTGCTCCTGCCGCTGTTAAAGAGCAGCTGAGCAAAGGCGAAGCCGAAGCACTGAAGAAAGAGCTTGAAGAAGCTGGTGCTACTGTTGAGCTCAAATAAGCTAGACTATAGCTTAGCGGCCTGAGCAATCGGGCTAGGGCTGGTGAATCTTTATTCACCGGCCCTTTTGCGCTGTGGGATGAGGGGAATTTTCACATCGTTTGCGCCCCTTGTTGTTCCAGCCTCCGGGTGTTGTCGAGAGACCCGGCCTGACAAAAAACGATGTTTTTAGAGCTGTCCCATTTGGACAGAGTGGGTCACTTATCAGCGAGCTGAGGAACCCTATGGTTTACTCTTATACCGAGAAAAAACGCATTCGTAAGGACTTCGGTAAGCGTGACCAGGTCTTGGACACGCCTTACCTGCTGTCAATCCAGCTTGACTCCTTCAAACAGTTTATTGAAGCAGATCCCCAAGGCGAGTACGGTCTGGAAGCGGCTTTCCGCAGCGTTTTCCCCATCACCAGCTATTCCGGCACCGCCGAGCTGCAGTATGTCAGCTTCCGGCTGGGTGAGCCCGTGTTTGACGTGCAGGAATGTCAAATTCGCGGCGTGACCTACTCGGCGCCGCTGCGCGTCAAGTTGCGGATGGTCCTGTACGACAGAGAAGCCGCCGCCGGCACTGTCAAGGACATCAAGGAGCAAGAAGTCTACATGGGCGAAATCCCGCTCATGACTGAGAACGGTACCTTCGTCATCAACGGTACCGAGCGGGTAATCGTCTCCCAGCTGCACCGCAGCCCGGGTGTGTTTTTCGATCACGATCGCGGCAAGACCCACTCTTCCGGCAAGGTGCTGTATAACGCCCGTGTGATCCCCTACCGTGGTTCCTGGCTCGATTTCGAATTCGATCCCAAAGACAACCTGTTCGTGCGCATCGATCGTCGCCGCAAGCTGCCGGCGTCCATTATCCTGCGTGCGCTCGACTTCACCACCGAAGACATCCTGGCCACCTTCTTCGACACCACCCGGTTCGAAGTGGTCGATGGCAAGCTGATGATGGAGCTCAAGCCCGAGCGCCTGCGCGGTGAAACCGCCTCCTTCGACATCGTGGTCGCCGGCGAAACCGTGGTGGAAACCGGTCGCCGCATCACCGCCCGCCATATCCGCCAACTGGAGAAGGCCGGTGTCGAGCAGATCGAAGTACCGGTGGAATATGCCGTCGGCAAGGTGTCGGCCAAGGATTACATCAACGCCGACACCGGTGAAGTGATCGTCGCCGCCAACAGCGAACTGAGCCTGGAAAACCTGGCCAACCTGTCTGTGGCCGGCTTCAAGCAGTTCGAGACCCTGTTCACCAACGAACTGGATCACGGCGCCTACATGTCCGAGACCCTGCGCATCGATTCCGCCACCACCCGCCTCGAGGCGCTGGTGGAAATCTATCGCATGATGCGTCCGGGCGAGCCGCCCACCCGCGAAGCGGCCGAAACCCTGTTCGAAAACCTGTTCTTCTCCGAAGATCGCTACGATCTGTCCACCGTGGGCCGGATGAAGTTCAACCGCCGCCTGGGCCGGGAAGAACTCAATGGTCCGGGTACCCTGACCAAGTCCGACATCGTCGACGTGATGAAGCAGTTGATCGACATCCGTAACGGTAACGACGAGGTGGACGATATCGATCACCTGGGTAACCGCCGGATCCGCTCCGTCGGCGAAATGGCCGAAAACCAGTTCCGCGTGGGCCTGGTTCGCGTCGAGCGCGCGGTGAAGGAGCGCCTGTCCCTGGGCGATCTGGACACCCTGATGCCCCAGGATCTGATCAACGCCAAGCCGATTTCCGCCGCGGTGAAGGAGTTCTTCGGTTCCAGCCAGCTGTCCCAGTTCATGGACCAGAACAACCCGCTGTCGGAAGTGACCCACAAGCGCCGTATCTCGGCCCTGGGCCCGGGCGGCCTGACCCGTGAGCGCGCCGGCTTCGAAGTGCGCGACGTGCACCCGACCCACTACGGCCGCCTGTGCCCCATCGAGACCCCTGAAGGTCCGAACATCGGTCTGATCAACTCCCTGGCCTGCTATTCCCGCACCAACGAGTACGGTTTCCTCGAGACCCCGTACCGCCGGGTGGTGGACGGCCAGATCACCGACGAGGTGGATTACCTGTCCGCCATCGAGGAGGGCCACTTCGTCATCGCCCAGGCCAACGCCGCCACCGACGAAAACGGCCGCCTGCTGGACGAGCTGGTGCCCAGCCGTCACAAGGGTGAAGCCACCTACATGAATGCCGATCAGGTCCAGTACATGGACGTGAGCCCGCAGCAGATCGTCTCGGTCGCGGCCTCGCTGATCCCCTTCCTCGAGCACGATGACGCCAACCGGGCACTGATGGGCTCGAACATGCAACGTCAGGCGGTGCCGACCCTGAAGGCGGACAAGCCGCTGGTAGGTACCGGTATCGAGCGTGCCGTGGCGGTGGACTCCGGTGTGACCGTGGTCGCCAAGCGCGGTGGCGTGGTCGATTACGTCGACGCTTCCCGCATCGTGGTCAAGGTCAACGAGGAAGAGATGCTGCCGGGCGAAGCCGGTATCGACATCTACAACCTGACCAAGTACACCCGTTCCAACCAGAACACCTGCATCAACCAGCGTCCCTGCGTGATGCCGGGCGAACTGGTGCTGGGTGGCGACGTGCTGGCCGACGGCCCCTCCACCGACCTGGGTGAACTGGCCCTGGGCCAGAACCTGCGCGTGGCCTTCATGCCCTGGAACGGCTACAACTTCGAAGATTCCATCCTGCTGAGCGAGCGGCTGGTACAGGAAGATCGCCTGACCACCATCCACATCCAGGAACTGTCCTGTATCTCCCGTGACACCAAGCTGGGTCCGGAAGAGATCACCGCCGACATTCCCAACGTGGGTGAGGCCGCCCTGAGCAAGCTGGACGAGTCCGGCATCGTCTACGTGGGCGCCGAAGTGAAACCCGGCGATATCCTGGTCGGCAAGGTCACCCCCAAAGGTGAGAGCCAGCTGACCCCGGAAGAGAAGCTGCTGCGCGCCATCTTCGGCGAAAAGGCCTCCGACGTGAAGGACTCTTCCCTGCGGGTGCCCAACTCCGTGTACGGTACCGTCATCGACGTGCAGGTCTTCACCCGTGACGGCGTGGAGAAGGACAAGCGTGCCCAGGACATCGAGCAGATGCAGCTCAAGCAGGCCAAGAAGGACCTGACCGAAGAGTTCAGCATCCTCGAAGAAGGCATCTTCGCCCGCGCCCGCTCCGTGCTGATCGCCGCCGGTCTGAGCGCCGACAAGGTCGACAAGATTGCCCGTGCCAAGCTGCTGGAGCAGGCGGTGGACGACGAAGGCAAGCAGATCGAGCTGGAGCAGATCGCCGAGCAGTATGCCGAGCTGAAGGCCGACTTCGACAAGAAGTTCGAAAACAAGCGCCGCAAGATCACCCAGGGCGACGATCTGGCCCCGGGCGTGCTCAAGATCGTCAAGGTCTACCTGGCGGTGAAGCGTCGTATCCAGCCCGGCGACAAGATGGCCGGCCGTCACGGTAACAAGGGTGTTATCTCCACCATAGTGCCGATCGAAGACATGCCCCACGACGAACACGGCACCCCCGTCGACATCGTGCTCAACCCGCTGGGCGTACCCTCGCGGATGAACATCGGTCAGATCCTCGAAACCCACCTCGGTCTGGCGGCCAAGGGCATCGGCGAGAAGATCGATCGCATGATCAAGGAGCAGCAGGAAGTGGCCCGTCTGCGCGACTTCATCCAGGAAGTCTACAATCTGGGTGACGGCGTACGGCAGAAAGTGGATCTGTCCACCTTCTCCGACGACGAGGTTCGGGTGCTGGCCGAGAACCTGCGCAAAGGCATGCCGATCGCCACCCCGGCCTTCGACGGTGCGCGCGAGCACGAGATCAAGCGCCTGCTGACGCTGGCGGATCTGCCGGAATCCGGCCAGATCACCCTGTACGACGGCCGTACCGGCAATGCCTTCGAGCGTCCGGTCACCGTGGGCTACATGTACATGCTGAAGTTGAACCACCTGGTGGACGACAAGATGCACGCCCGTTCTACCGGCTCCTACAGCCTGGTCACCCAGCAGCCGCTGGGCGGTAAGGCCCAGTTCGGCGGCCAGCGTTTCGGGGAGATGGAAGTGTGGGCGCTGGAAGCTTACGGCGCCGCCTACACCCTGCAGGAAATGCTGACCGTCAAGTCGGACGATGTAAACGGCCGGACCAAGATGTACAAGAACATCGTGGACGGCGATCACCGCATGGAGCCGGGCATGCCCGAGTCCTTCAACGTACTGTTGAAGGAAATCCGCTCCCTCGGTATCAACATCGAGCTGGAAGAGAATTAAGGCGAGCGACTGCCTCGGAAATAACGGCGCCCCCTTTTTCCTTTGGGAAGAGGGGAGCGCCCAGGTAGAACTCCTCACAGGAGACTAACGTGAAAGACTTGCTTAAGTTTTTGAAAGCGCAGAGTAAGACTGAAGAGTTTGACGGTATCAAAATCGGTCTGGCCTCGCCGGACATGATCCGCTCTTGGTCCTATGGCGAAGTCAAGAAGCCTGAGACCATCAACTACCGTACCTTCAAGCCGGAGCGTGACGGCCTTTTCTGTGCCCGGATTTTCGGTCCGGTCAAGGACTATGAGTGTCTGTGTGGCAAGTACAAGCGCCTCAAGCACCGCGGTGTAATCTGCGAGAAGTGCGGCGTGGAAGTTACCCAGACCAAGGTGCGCCGCGAGCGCATGGGCCACATCGAGCTGGCCAGCCCGGTCGCCCACATCTGGTTTTTGAAATCCCTGCCGAGCCGCATTGGCCTGCTGCTGGACATGACCCTGCGCGACATCGAGCGGGTGCTGTACTTCGAATCCTTCGTGGTGATCGAGCCGGGCATGACCAACCTGGAGCGTGGCCAGATGTTGTCCGAAGAACAGTACCTGGACGCCCTGGAAGAGTGGGGTGACGAGTTCGACGCCAAGATGGGCGCCGAGGCGGTGCTGGCCCTGCTGCGCGGCATCGATCTGGAAGGCGAGATCAACACCATGCGCGAGGAGCTGGATCAGACCAACTCCGAAACCAAGCGCAAGAAGATCACCAAGCGCCTCAAGCTGATGGAAGCCTTCCACTTCTCCGGCAACAAGCCCGAGTGGATGGTGATGACGGTGCTGCCGGTGCTGCCGCCGGATCTGCGTCCGCTGGTGCCGCTCGACGGCGGCCGCTTCGCGACCTCGGATCTGAACGATCTGTATCGTCGCGTCATCAACCGCAACAACCGTCTGAAGCGCCTGCTCGATCTGGCCGCGCCCGATATCATAGTGCGCAACGAAAAGCGGATGCTGCAGGAGTCTGTCGACGCCCTGCTGGACAACGGCCGTCGCGGCCGCGCCATCACCGGCTCCAACAAGCGTCCGCTCAAGTCCCTGGCCGACATGATCAAGGGTAAACAGGGTCGTTTCCGTCAGAACCTGCTGGGCAAGCGGGTCGACTACTCCGGCCGTTCCGTGATCACCGTGGGCCCGACCCTGCGCCTGCACCAGTGCGGCCTGCCGAAGAAGATGGCGCTGGAGCTGTTCAAGCCCTTCATCTACGGCAAGCTGGAAGCCCGTGGCCTGGCCACCACCATCAAGGCGGCCAAGAAGATGGTCGAGCGCGAGGAAGCCGTGGTTTGGGATATCCTGGACGACGTCATCCGCGAACACCCGGTGCTGCTGAACCGGGCGCCGACCCTGCACCGTCTGGGGATCCAGGCGTTCGAGCCGGTGCTGATCGAAGGCAAGGCCATCCAGCTGCACCCCCTGGTGTGTGCGGCCTACAACGCCGACTTCGACGGTGACCAGATGGCGGTCCACGTACCGCTGACCCTGGAAGCCCAGCTCGAAGCCCGTGCGCTGATGATGTCCACCAACAACATCCTGTCTCCGGCCAACGGCGAGCCCATCATAGTTCCTTCCCAGGACGTGGTACTGGGTCTGTACTACATGACCCGGGAAAAGATCAACGCCAAGGGCGAGGGCATGCTGCTGACCAGCGCCAAGGAGGCCGAAAAGGTCTACCGCGCCGGTCACGCCGAGCTGCACGCCCGGGTCAAGGTGCGCATCACCGATTTCGAAAAGATGGAAGACGGCACCATGGTGGAAAAGACCGCCATCCGTGACACCACCATCGGCCGCGCCATCCTGTCCCTGATCGTGCCCAAGGGCCTGCCCTTCGGCATGGTCGACCAGGCCATGGGCAAGAAGCAGATCTCCCGGCTGCTGAACGGCTGTTATCGCCGTCTGGGCCTGAAGGACTCCGTCATCTTCGCCGACCAGCTGATGTACACCGGCTTCCATTACGCCACCCTGTCCGGCGTGTCCGTCGGCATCAACGACATGGTGATCCCGGATGCGAAGAAGGACATCATCGAAGAGGCCGAAGCCGAAGTTACCGAAATCCAGGATCAGTTCCAGTCCGGTCTGGTGACCGCGGGCGAGCGCTACAACAAGGTTATCGACATCTGGGCCAGCGCCAACGAGCGGGTGTCCAAGGCGATGATGGAAAACCTGTCGAAGGACGTGGTCATCAACCGTGACGGCCAGGAAGAGCTGCAGGACTCCTTCAACAGCATCTACATGATGGCCGACTCCGGCGCCCGGGGTAGTGCCGCCCAGATCCGTCAGCTCGCCGGTATGCGGGGCCTGATGGCCAAGCCGGACGGCTCCATCATCGAGACGCCGATCATCGCGAACTTCCGCGAAGGCCTGAACGTACTGCAGTACTTCATCTCCACCCACGGTGCCCGTAAGGGTCTGGCGGATACGGCGCTGAAGACCGCGAACTCCGGTTACCTGACCCGTCGTCTGGTGGACGTGGCCCAGGATCTGGTGATCACCTCCGATGACTGTGGTACCCACGAAGGTCTGTGGATGACCCCGCTGATCGAAGGCGGCGACGTGGTCGAGCCCCTGCGCGAGCGCGTGCTGGGCCGGGTGGTGGCCGAGGACGTGATCAAGCCCGGTACCGACGAGGAAGTGCTGGTAGCCCGCAACACCCTGCTCGACGAGAAGTGGTGTGACGTGCTGGAAGGCAACTCCGTCGATCGGGTCAAGGTGCGTTCCGTCATCACCTGTGACAACGACCACGGCGTTTGCGCCCACTGTTACGGTCGCGATCTGGCCCGTGGCCACCTGGTCAACCAGGGCGAGGCGGTCGGCGTTATCGCCGCCCAGTCCATCGGTGAGCCGGGTACCCAGCTGACCATGCGTACCTTCCACATCGGTGGTGCGGCATCGCGGGCGGCGGCCGAGAGCAGCATCCAGGTGAAAAACACCGGTACCGTCAAGCTGCAGAACGCCAAGTTCGTTACCAACGCCGATGGCAAGACGGTGATCGTGTCCCGCTCTTCCGAGCTGACCATCATCGACGACATGGGCCAGACCCGGGAAAACCACAAGCTGCCCTACGGTGCCCTGCTGGAGAAAGCCGACGGCGAAACCGTACAGGCCGGCCAGATCGTGGCCAACTGGGATCCGCACACTCACCCCATCGTTACCGAGGTGGCGGGCCGCATCAAGTTCATCGACATGATTGACGGCATCACCATCAGCCGCCAGACCGACGAACTGACCGGTCTGTCCAGCATCGTGGTGATGGACGTGAACGAGCGTCCCAGCGCCGGTAAGGAACTGCGCCCGACCGTGAAGCTGGTGGACGAGTCCGGCAAGGACGTGTTTATCCCCGGTACCGACCTGGCGGCCCTGTACTTCCTGCCCGGTCGTGCCATCGTCAGCCTGGAAGACGGCGCCGTGCTCAACGTGGGTGACGCCCTGGCGCGTATCCCGCAGGAATCCGGCGGTACCAAGGACATCACCGGTGGTCTGCCGCGGGTTGCCGACCTGTTCGAAGCCCGTCAGCCGAAAGAGCCGGCCATCCTGGCCGAGGTATCCGGCACCATCTCCTTCGGGAAAGAGACCAAGGGCAAGCGCCGCCTGGTGATCACCCCGCTGGAAGGGGGAGAGGCCTACGAAGAGATGATCCCGAAATGGCGTCACCTCAACGTGTTTGAAGGTGAGAAGGTCGAAAAAGGCGAAGTGCTGGCCGACGGCCCGGAATCTCCCCACGATATCCTGCGCCTGCGCGGTATCAGCCCGGTGGCGAACTACATCGTCAACGAGGTGCAGGAGGTTTACCGTCTGCAGGGCGTTAAGATCAACGACAAGCACATCGAGACCATCGTCCGTCAGATGCTGCGCCGTGCCGAGATCATGAACGCCGGTGACTCCGACTTTATCGAAGGCGAACAGGCCGAGGTGGTGCGGATCCGCCAGGCCAACCGGGCTCTGGAAGCCGAGGGCAAGCAACCGATCAGCTATCGTCACGTGCTGATGGGCATCACCAAGGCGTCCCTGAGCACCGAATCCTTCATCTCGGCGGCTTCCTTCCAGGAAACCACCCGGGTGCTGACCGAGGCGGCGGTGTCCGGCAAGGTCGACGATCTGCGCGGTCTGAAGGAAAACGTGATCGTGGGCCGTCTGGTACCGGCCGGTACCGGCTTCGCCTACCATCAGGGCCGTCAGGCCCGGCGTCAGCCGGAGCAGCCGGTGCAGATCTCGGCGGACGAAGCCGAACAGAGTCTGGCCGATCTGCTGAACGCCGCCGGCGGCAACGACGAATAAGTTATCTCGACTCGCTGATAAGACAAGGGCTCCTGCAAGGGGGCCCTTTTTTATGTCCGCCGTTCAGCGCCCGCCTATCCGTGCCAGCAGGGCGGCGATGCGGCCCCGGGCCTCGTCGCCGGCCAGGGCCTGGCGGAACACCTCGATTTCCTGGTCGATGGTCCGGTGCAGCAGCGCCTGTTCCGGGGCCTTGAGCAGGGCCTTGCTGGCCAGCAAGGCCCGGGTGGGCTTGGCCGCCAGCCGGCGCGCCGTCTCTTCCAGCCGTGCCGGCAGCTCGGTGGTTGCCACCAACTGGTTGGCCAGGCCCCAGTCCCGGGCGGTCGCGGCATCCAGGCTGTCGCCCAGCAGCAGCAACTGGCAGGCGCGCACATGGCCGAGGCGTCGGGGCAGCAGCAGGCTGGAGGCGAACTCCGGTACCAGCCCCAGATCGACAAAGGGAAAGCTGAGCCGGGCGTCCTCGGCCAGCAGCACCAGATCCATGTGCAGCAGCAGGGTGGCGCCGATGCCGACCGCGTTGCCCTGCACCCCGGCCAGCAGCGGCTTGGGGCAGTCCGCCAGAGCGTGCAGCAGCTCGATGATGGGGTGCCCGGGGCCGAGTTCGGGACCGGCGAGAAAGTCGGCCAGATCGTTGCCGGCACAGAAGTCGCTGCCTTCGGCAGAGAAGGCGATGCTCCTGACTCCGGGGTCTTCGATGGCGCTCCGCAACTGTTCCCTGAGCCACCGGTAGCTGCCCAGATCCAGGGCATTGCGCTTTTCCGGGCGGTTGAGGCGGATATGGCGGACACCGTCGCCGTCCTGCCTGTGCTCTGTGTTCATCGCGGCTCCTTATGTGTTACATCATGGTCTGGCCTTCCCCCTTGGGGTAAGCTTTGTTCTCTTCGTAGCACAAGGAAATCACAGATGAAAAAAGTCGGATACCTCTTCGGCCTGGTTTTGTTAAGTGGCGCCAGTTGGGCTCAGGTGGCCGTCAGCGAGGGCTATGTAAGGGCGACCCCGCCGATGGGACCCAATACCGCCGCCTTTATGCAGCTGGAAAATAACGGCGACCGGGATCTGGCGCTGGTGAGCGCGACCTCGCCCCAGGCGGAGAAGGTGGAACTGCATACCGTACTGGAGCAGGAAGGGGTGATGCGGATGCGGGAAGTGGAGCGGATAGCGGTGCCGGCCGGTGAAAGGGTCAGCCTGCAACCGGGCGGCCTGCACATCATGCTGCTGGGCGTGAAACAGCCCTTGGCGGCGGGGGATGAGGTCAGCCTGGAGTTGCGCTGGGACAATGGTGACACCGAACAGTTGACCCTGCCGGTGAAGGATATCCGCACCCAATCCCAGGCGGCTCATGGACATGGCCAGCACCATTAAGGGGGCGAGCCGGCAAGCCAGGGCTTGTTATTACCCGATGATATAAAAAATCATCTTTTATTCTTTATTGTTGTTCGTTGACCTGGCATAAGCTATCCCTTATCTGGAAAAGTGGAAGTCAATGTCATGCTTTTAAAGGAACTCGCGGCGGCAGCCAGCCCGCTCAATGAACAACAAGTCCATAAGCTCACTCAGGTGGCTGCCGAGCTGAGTGCCACCCAGCTGGCCTGGGTCAGCGGTTATTTCTACGGTATCAGCCAGCAGGCCCAGGGCCTGCCGGTGGCGGTCCCCGCGGCGGCGGCCCAGCCGGCCGGCAAGGTGACCATCCTCTATGCCTCCCAGACCGGCAACGCCAAGGGCGTGGCCGAAGCGCTCAAGGCCCAGGCCGACGCCGCCGGGGTCGCGGCGGAGCTGTTCAACGTGGCCGACTACAAGGTCAAGCAGCTCAAGAAAGAGACCCATGTGCTGATCGTCACCAGCACCAACGGCGAGGGCGAGCCGCCCGATGACGCCATCGAGTTCCACAAGCAGCTCAAGGGCGGCAAGGTGGGCAAGCTCGAAGGCCTGCACTACGGCGTACTGGCCCTGGGCGACTCCTCCTACGAATTCTTCTGCCAGACCGGCAAGGACTTCGACGACTACCTGGCCAAGGCCGGCGCCACCCGCCTGCTGGAGCGCATCGACTGCGACGTGGACTATGAAGGCGCCGCCGAGGGCTGGAGCAAGTCGGCCCTGGGCCTGCTGAAGGACGCCCTGCAAGTGGAGGCGGCCAACCATGCCGCGCCGGTGGTCAGCCTGACCCAGGGGGCCGCCAGCCTCTACAGCAAGAAGCACCCCTTCGCCGCCGAACTGGTCACCAACCAGAAGATCACCGGCCGGGACTCCGACAAGGATATCCGTCATATCGAGATCTCCCTGGAGGGCTCCGGCCTGACCTATCAGCCCGGTGATGCCCTAGGGGTCTGGTTCAGCAATGACGAGGCCCTGGTGGATGCCCTGCTGGCCCAGGTGGGCGTGGCCGCCGACGCCAAGGTCAAGGTGGACGACGAACTGCTCTCCATCCGCGAGGCGCTGATCCACCACTACGAGCTGACCCAGGGCTATGCCGGCTTCGTGCAGGCCTATGCCGAACTGTCCGGCGCCAAGAAGCTGCAAAAGCTGGCACAGGACAAGGCCGCCCTGCGCGAATACTGCGCCAGCCACCAGATCCTGGACATCGTCCGGGAGAAGAAGACCAGGCTCACCGCCGAGCAACTGCAGGGCGCCCTGCGCCGGCTGACGCCAAGGCTTTACTCCATCGCCTCCGCCCAGGCCGAGGTGGAGGAAGAAGTGCACCTGACCGTGGGTGTGGTGCGCTACGACAACAAGGGCGAGCCCCGCGCCGGCGGTGCCTCCTCCTTCCTGGCCGACCGGCTGGCCGAGGGCGGCCAGGTGCGGGTGTTCGTGGAGCACAACGACAACTTCCGCCTGCCCGCCGATGACAGCACCCCGGTGATCATGGTGGGGCCGGGCACCGGCATCGCCCCCTTCCGCGCCTTTATGCAGGAGCGGGAAGCGCGGGATGCCGAGGGCAAGAACTGGCTGTTCTTCGGCAACCCCCACTTCACCCAGGACTTCCTCTACCAGCTCGAGTGGCAGCGTTACGTCAAGTCCGGCCTGCTGAGCCGGATCTCCCTGGCGTTCAGCCGGGATCAGGCCGACAAGGTCTATGTACAGCACAAGCTCAGGCAGCAGGGGGCCGAGGTCTATGCCTGGCTGGAGCAGGGCGCCCATTTCTACGTGTGCGGCGACGCCAACAAGATGGCCAAGGACGTGCACGAGGCCCTGATCGAGCTGGTGGCCGAGCACGGCAACAAGAGCCGTGAACAGGCCGAAGAATATGTCGATGCGCTGCGCAGCGCCAAGCGTTACCAAAGGGATGTTTACTAAGATGAGCGAACAAAAACTGTCCGATAACGAACGCCTCAAGGGGCAGAGCAATTTTCTGCGCGGCACCATCACCCAGGATCTGCAGGACGAACTGACCGGCGGCTTCAACGGCGACAACTTCATGCTGATCCGCTTCCACGGCATGTACCAGCAGGATGACCGCGACATCCGCAACGAGCGTACCGCCCAGAAGCTGGAGCCGCTGCACAACGTCATGCTGCGCGCCCGCCTGCCCGGCGGCATCATCACTCCCAAGCAGTGGCTGGTGATCGACAAGTTCGCGGAAGAAAGCACCATGTACGGCAGCATCCGCCTGACCACCCGCCAGACCTTCCAGTTCCACGGGGTGCTCAAGCGCGACATCAAGCACATGCACCAGACCCTGAACAGCACCGGCATCGACTCCATCGCCACCGCCGGCGACGTCAACCGCAACGTGCTGTGCACCAGCAACCCGGTGGAATCCGAGCTGCACCAGGAAGCCTACGACTGGGCCAAAAAGATCTCCGAGCACCTGCTGCCCAAGACCCGGGCCTACCTGGAGATCTGGCTGGACGGCGAGCGCCTGGACACGCCGGACCAAGAGCCGATCCTGGGTTCCACCTACCTGCCGCGCAAGTTCAAGACCACGGTAGTGATCCCGCCCCAGAACGACGTGGACGTGCACGCCAACGATCTGAACTTCGTGGCCATCGCCGAGAATGGCAAACTGGTGGGCTTCAACGTACTGGTGGGCGGCGGCCTGGCCATGACCCACGGCGATACTGCCACCTATCCGCGCAAGGCCACCGACTTCGGCTTTATCCCGTTGTCCCACACCCTGGCGGTGGCGGAAGCCGTGGTCACCACCCAGCGTGACATGGGCAACCGGGTCGAGCGCAAGAACGCCAAGACCAAGTACACCCTGGAGCGGGTGGGCGTGGAGGTGTTCAAGGCCGAGGTGGAGAAGCGGGCCGGCATCCAGTTCGCCGAGAGCCGCCCCTATGAATTCACCGGCCGCGGCGACCGTTTCGGCTGGGTGGACGGCATCGACGGCAAGCAGCACCTGACCCTGTTTATCGAGAACGGCCGCATCCTGGACTTCCCCGGCAAGCCGCTCAAGACCGGCCTGCGCGAGATCGCCAAGATACACAAGGGCGACTTCCGCCTGACCGCTAACCAGAACCTGATCATCGCCGGCGTGCCCAAGAAGGACAAGGCCAAGATCGAGAAGCTGGCCCGGGCCCATGGCCTGATCGACGACACCCTGTCCGAGCAGCGCAAGAACTCCATGGCCTGCGTGGCCCTGCCCACCTGCCCGCTGGCGATGGCCGAGGCCGAGCGTTTCCTGCCCGGGTTCGTCACCGAGATCGAGGGCGTGCTGGCCAAACACGGGGTGACCGACGACAGCATCATCTTCCGGGTCACCGGCTGCCCCAACGGCTGCGGCCGCGCCATGCTGGCCGAGATCGGCCTGGTGGGCAAGGCGCCCGGGCGCTACAACCTGCACTTGGGCGGCAACCGGGAAGGGACCCGCATTCCGCGCATGTACAAGGAAAACATCACCGATCGCCAGATCCTCGAGGACATCGACGCCCTGGTGGGCCGCTGGGCCAAGGAGCGGGAAGCGGGCGAGGGTTTCGGTGACTTTGTGATCCGGGCCGGCATCATAGCGCCGGTGGTGGACTCCGCGAGGGATTTTTATGCCGTATAGCCTGTTACCCAGCCTGGAAGAGCTGAACAGTCTGTCCCGTGCCGATCAAGCGGAGGCCCTGGCCCCGCTTAATCAGGAGCTGGCGGCCATGAGCGCACCCGAGCGGGTGCGCTGGGCGTTGGAAACCCTGGAAGGGGAGCATGTGCTCTCCTCCAGTTTCGGCATCCAGGCGGCGGTGATGCTGCACCTGGTAACCCGGGAAAAAGCGGACACCCCGGTGATCCTTACCGACACCGGCTACCTCTTCCCCGAGACTTATCGCTTTATCGACGAACTGACCGAACGGCTGCGGCTGAACCTCAGGATCTACCGGGCCCAGACCTCCGCCGCCTGGCAGGAGGCCCGCTTCGGCAAGCTGTGGGAGCAGGGGGTGGAAGGCATCAGCCGCTACAACCAGCTCAACAAGGTGGAGCCCATGCAGCGGGCCCTGCGCGAGCTCAAGGCCGGCACCTGGTTTTCCGGCCTGCGCCGCAGCCAGTCCGACACCCGGCAAAGCATGCAGGTGCTGAGCCTGCAGAATGGCCTGTTCAAGTTCCTGCCGATCATCGACTGGAGCAACAAAGATGTGCATTATTACCTGAAGGAATTCGACCTTCCCTACCATCCGCTGTGGGAGCAGGGTTATGTCTCGGTCGGCGACGTGCACACCACCGTCAAGTGGGAGCCGGGCATGAGCGAGGCGGACACCCGTTTCTTTGGCATGAAGCGGGAATGCGGCCTTCACGAGACCCAGGAAGCCGACGGCAGCGGTATCTGAGCCTGCGGCTCCACGCAAAGGAGACACCATGCAGGTACAGGACATCATGACCCGGCGGATCGCCACCGTTCACCAGGACGACCGGCTCGAGATGGTACGCGCCATCTTCGACCAGGCGCCCTTTCGCCACCTGCTGGTGGTGGATGACGAAGACCGGCTCTGCGGCGTCATCACCCATGCCGACATGTACCGGGCCCTCAGCCCCTACCTGGCCACCGACGCCGAGCTGGAACGCGACCGGGATACCCTGCAGCGGCGGGCTCATCAGGTGATGAGCCGCAATCCGGTGACCATAGCGCCCGAGACCGGGCTGGATACCGCCGCCGCCCTGCTGCTGGAGCACCAGATCAGCTGCCTGCCGGTAGTGGCGGAAGATCGGCTGCAGGGAGTCATCTCCTGGAAGGATCTGCTGCGCACCCTTCTAAAATAACCATAAGGTATAAAAAATCATTTTTTATTATTTTGTGGGATAACAGTTTCTGTCTATAGTCGGTTATCTCAACGGATAAGCGGAACCGGCCATGGAACACCTGCCCCTTTTCATCAGTATCAAGCACAAGCCCTGCCTGGTGGTGGGCGGCGGCGTCGTGGCGGCGCGCAAGACCCGGTTGCTGCTGGCCCGGGGAGGCAGGGTCACCGTGGTTGCCCCCGAGCTGGATGCCGGTCTGCAGGCTCGCCAAGCCGAGTTCTGCTGGCTCGAGCAGGGCTTCGCCGAGCATCATCTCGATGGCCAGTTTCTGGTGGTGGCGGCCACCGACAACGCCGAGGTCAATGCCCGGGTCTACCAGCTCGCCAACCGGCGCGGCATCCTGGTCAACAAGGCCGACGACAGCAAACGCTCGGCGGTCATCTTCCCCTCCATCGTCGAACGCTTTCCCCTGCAGATCGCCTTCAGCACCGGCGGCGGCGCACCCTGGCTGGCCCGGTTGCTGCGGGCCGGGCTGGATGCCCTGCTGCCCCGCCACTGGGGAGCCCTGGCCCGGGTGGCGGGCCGCCTGCGCCGGCAGGTGCAGCAGGCCTTCGCCAGCCCCGCCGAACGGCGCCGGTTCTGGGCCCGGGTGCAGGACGATCCGGCCCTCACCGCCCTGCTGCAGCAACAGGATGAGTCAGGAGCCGAGGCCTGGCTGCGTCGGGAAATGGACCAGCCGTCCCGGGGCGAGGTGATACTGGTGGGGGCGGGGCCGGGCGATCCGGATCTGCTCACCATCAAGGCACTGAACGAATTGCAGAAGGCCGAGGTGGTGCTGTTCGATCAACTGGTCTCCGAGGAGATACTGGCGCTGATCCGCCCCGAGGCCGAGTTGATCGCCGTGGGCAAGAAGGCCGGTCACCACAGCGTGCCCCAGGAGCAGATCAACCGGCTGCTGGTGGAGCAGGCCCTGGCCGGCAAACGGGTGGTGCGGCTCAAGGGCGGCGATCCCTTTATGTTCGGCCGTGGCGCCGAGGAACTGCAGAGCCTGAAGGCCGCCGGCATCCGCTACCAGGTGGTGCCCGGCATCACCGCCGCCGCCGGCGCCACCGCCTATGCCGGCATTCCGCTGACCCACCGGGACCACGCCCAGAGCGCGGTCTTTATCACCGGCCACTGCAAGCAGGACGGCGCCGAGCCGGACTGGGCCTCCCTGGCCCGAGGCCGGCAGACCCTGGTGATTTACATGGGGCTGATGCGCTCGGCCCATATCCGCCAGCAACTGATGCAACACGGCCTGGACGGCGCCACCCCGGTGGCGCTGATCGAACGGGGCACCACGGTGCGGCAGAAGCTGGTACGGGGCGAGTTGCGGGAGCTGGCCGAGCTGGCCGAGCGGGTGGCAAGCCCGGCGCTGATGGTGATAGGCGAGGTGGCGGCCCTGGCCGACTCCCTGGCCTGGTTCCGGCCGCACGCGGCCGAGGCGCCCCCGGCCGTGGAGCGCTGCGGCTAGGCCCCTTCCAGCAGTCCCAGGGGAGCCAGCAGCTCGGTCAGCTCGCGCAGATAGTCGCCGGGCGGGTTGTCCGACATCAGGGCCGCCAGCTCGTTGCCGATGCTGGTAAAGCGGTAATAGAGCAGGCGCACGCCTTTTCTGGCCGGGGTCAGCACCAGTTGCCGGGAGTGAAGCGCCAGCTTGAGCGGGGCGCCGGCCGGCAACTCGCCGGATTCCAGTTCGGACTGATGCAACAGGCCCAGCTCGAACAGTTGCAGCAGGCCGGCATAGGACAGGCGATGGTGGCCCAGGCTCAGCTTGTGCTGGCGCAGCCCCTGCAGCATCGTCCTGTGCTGGTAGCCGAACAGCAGCCGCAACTGATCATCCCCGAAATGGCAGCTCAGCGCGCTGGCCCTTTGCAGCAGCAGGGCATCTTTCTGGGTCATCTGCCGGAGGCAGTTGAGGGCAGGAATGGAACAGTGGCCCGGACGGGCGATCTCCTGAGTCAGGATGCCGGCCCAGAACTGCTGCATGGCCGGGTGGCGGATGTTTTCCGCCAGGGCCAGGAAGTGGCTCAGCCAGTCCGGATCCGGCTCGCTGCCCACGTCGTCGGAGCTGGCCCTGTGGGCCAGTTGGACGATGGTTTCCAGGTTTTTCTGGCGCGCCGCCTCGTCGAGCTGGCGGCGGATCTCGAAGCGAGCCCCGAAGCTCAGGGGCGAGTCGCCGTGCAGCAGGCCTGCCAGTCCGCGTTGCTCTGCCAGCTGCAGCAACAGGCTCTTGCGGTTTCTTATTTTGTGATCCAGGGTCGCGGCTTTGAGCGTCATGGTGGTGGCTTTTGATTGTTAACTATGTTTACTCCATGTTAAAATTCAGCACCGAATTTTAAAAGGAGCGCCGGATGCAAAAAGGTAAGCCCAAGATGACCTGGTTGCTTCTTGTTGGCTATATCTCGAGCCTCGGGATACTGGCCACCATGATAGGCTAAGCGACCACAAAAAATAAGGCCCGTTCAGGGCCTTATTTCGTTATTGTGTTATTGCCCCCAGCGACTGTCGCACCAGTGCCAGCACCTGCTCCACCTCTTGCGGGCGCAAGGCTCCCTCTCTGACGAAGCGCACCAGTCCTTGCTGGTCCAGCACTATGATGGCGGAGCTTTTCGGTGCCAGTTGCCACTCTTGCGCCACTTTGCCTTTGCCATCCAAGACGATGGAGGACCAGGGGTATTCCTTCTTGCTGCTTTCGGCGCTGCTGCGCACGAAGGGAGCGGTACCGAAGGCGGCGTCGTCCAGGTTGATGATGGTCACCGTCTGGTAACGGTCCCGGGGCAGACCGGCGGCCTTGATCGCCTCGATCAGCGGCGCGTTCAGCTCCTTGGCGCTGCCGCGCCCGGCGATATGCTGGATCACCCTGACCTTGCCCGGCAGCGAACCGACGCCCCAGAGACGGGCTTGGAGTTGTTCCTGCTCCAGCACCAGTTCGCCCCTGTCGCTGACGCTGACCGGCGGCAGCGGCTGCTCGAGCTTCAGGTTGTGGGCCGAAGCCACGAAGGGCAGGCAGGCCAGCAGTATCCATGCTTTCATCGGTTTCTCTCCTTGTGGTATGAGGTCTGACCTCATTAGCCTAAGGAGTGTTAATTTTTTGTCAAATAAATACGCATAAAAAAGAGCACCGAAGTGCTCTTTTTGAATCCGGAGGCCGGAGGCGATCAGGCTTTGCTGTAACGCTCGGCGGAGGCCAGGATCTCGGCTTCGGCGGCGGCCTTGTCTTCCCAGCCGTCCACTTTCACCCACTTGCCCGCTTCCAGCTCCTTGTAGCGCTCGAAGAAGTGCTTGATCTGGGCCTTGAGCAGCTCGGGCAGGTCGTTCACGTCCTGGATATGGTCGTATTCCTTGGTCAGCTTGCTGTGCGGTACGGCCACGACCTTGGCGTCTTCACCGGACTCGTCGGTCATCTTCAGCACGCCTACCGGGCGGCAGCGGATCACCGCGCCGGGCACCAGCGGATGTGGGGTGGGCACCAGCACGTCCACCGGGTCGCCGTCCAGGGACAGGGTCTGGTTCACGTAGCCGTAGTTGCAGGGGTAGAACATGGGAGTGGCCATGAAGCGATCCACGAACACGGCGCCGGTGTCCTTGTCGATTTCGTACTTGATGGGATCGGCGTTCTGCGGGATCTCGATGACTACATAGATATCTTCGGGCAGGCTTTTTCCGGCCGGTACCTGGTTCAGGCTCATGACGTTTCCTTTATATGGTCAGTAACGGGGTTGCGACTCGAGTTTACCACCCTTGCTCCCGGGTATCTGTTATACCAAGGGGTAAGGGCGGGTCAGGGGCGACATTATAACCGCTGTCGCAGGGATCACCATACAAGTGCCCAAAGCCGCCGCGGATTGTTAGAATGCGGCCTTCACAGCAGCCAGGGGCAGGTTATGCATATTCATATTCTCGGTATTTGCGGCACTTTCATGGGCGGGCTGGCGGTGCTGGCCCGCCAACTCGGTTACCAGGTGACCGGCAGCGATGCCAACGTCTATCCGCCCATGAGCACCCAGCTCGAGCAGCAGGGCATAGCGCTGATCGAAGGCTATGATCCGGCCCAGCTGGAGCCGGCTCCCGACCTGGTGGTGATCGGCAACGCCATGAGCCGGGGCAACCCCTGCGTGGAAGCCGTGCTCGACCGGCGCATCCCCTATACCTCCGGTCCCCAGTGGCTGCTGGAGCACGTGCTGCAGCATCGCTGGGTGCTGGCGGTGGCCGGTACCCACGGCAAGACCACCACCTCCGGCATGCTGGCCTGGATCCTGGAGGATTGCGGCCTGAAACCGGGCTTTCTGATCGGTGGCGTGCCCGGCAATTTCGAGGTCTCCGCCCGCCTGGGCGAGTCGCCCTTCTTCGTGATCGAGGCGGACGAGTACGACAGCGCCTTCTTCGACAAGCGCTCCAAGTTTGTGCACTACCGGCCCAGCACCCTGATCCTCAACAACCTGGAGTTTGATCACGCGGACATCTTCCCGGATCTGGCGGCGATCCAGCGGCAGTTCCACCACCTGTTGCGAATGGTGCCCGGCCATGGCCGCATCCTGCTGCCGACCCGCACCCCGGCGCTGGAAGAGGTCAGGGCCATGGGCTGCTGGAGCGAGCTGGAATACGTGGGTGAGGGCGGCCTCTGGCAGGCCGAGCCCCTGGCCGCCGACGGCAGCCGGTTTACCGTGCTGCTCGAGGGCCGGCCGGTGGGCGAGGTGAGCTGGCCCTGCATCGGCCTGCACAATGTGCACAACGGCCTGATGGCCCTGGCCGCCGCCCGCCATGCCGGGGTGCCGGTGGCCGACGGCATCGCCGCCCTGTGCCGCTTCGTGCCGCCCAAGCGGCGGATGGAGCCGAAGGGGGAAGTGGCCGGCATCCGGGTATGGGACGATTTCGCCCACCATCCCACTGCCATCCAGACTACCCTGGCCGGGCTCCGGGCCCGCACCACCGAGGGGCGGGTGCTGGCGGTGCTGGAGCCCCGCTCCAACACCATGAAGATGGGGGTGCACCAGCAGGAACTGGCCGACTCCCTGCAAGGGGCCGACGCCGTCTACCTGTTCCGGCCGGCGGAAATCCGCTGGGATCTGGCGGCGGTGGCGGCGGCCTGCCCCCGGGGGCGGGTGTTCGAGGAACTGGACACGCTGATCGCCGCCCTGGTGGCCGATGCCCGCCCCGGCGATCAGATACTGGTGATGAGCAACGGCGGCTTCGGCGGCATCCACGGCCGGCTGCTGGCGGCGCTGGAGGCGGCCCATGGCTGAGTATCCGCGCGAGCGGCAGGTCACCCTGGCCCTGAGCGGCGCCTCCGGCGCGCCCTACGCCCTGGCGCTGCTGGAGCGGCTGCTGGCCGCCGGCATCCAGGTGCACCTGCTGGTGTCCGGTGCCGCCCGGGTGGTGCTGGCCACCGAGCAGGGGGAGCAATGGCCGGGCAAACCGGAGGCGCTGGCCGCCTGGTTGGGCGAGCGGTTTGGCGCCGAGCCCGGCCAGATCCGCGCCTACGGCAAGGAGGAATGGTTCTCGCCGGTGGCCTCGGGCTCGGGGGCGCCCAAACGTATGGTGATTTGCCCCTGCTCCATGGGCACGGTGGCCTCCATCGCGGCGGGGACGTCGGACAACCTGATCGAGCGGGCCGCCGACGTGGTGATCAAGGAGCAGGGGCAGCTGATCCTGGTGCCGCGGGAAACCCCCTTCTCGGCTCTGCACCTGGAAAACCTGCTCAAGCTTGCCCGCCTCGGGGTCACCATCATGCCGGCGGCGCCGGGTTTCTATCACCAGCCCCAATCCATCGCGGATCTGGTCGATTTTATGGTGGCGCGGATCCTGGATCACCTGGGACTGGAGCAGGATTTGGTGCAACGCTGGGGCTATGGCGGTGAAGAAAGTTGACCCGGAATGCAGATTTTCGCGAATTCCGCTAGAATACCGCTTTACCAACAGCCGGGTTTTGGGCCCGAATGGAGCTAAAACATGAAACACCGAGTGGATGTCCTGATCAGCACCGAAGAGGTGAACGCCAGGATCCAGGCCCTGGGCGAGCAGATCAACGCCCACTTCGCGGGCGTCGATGAACTGGTGATGGTTGGGCTGCTGCGCGGCTCCTGCGTGTTCATGGCCGATCTGTGCCGCCAGATAGCGCTGCCGGTACGGCTCGACTTTATGACCGCCTCCAGCTACGGCAGCGGCATGGAGAGCAACCGGGACGTGCGCATCCTCAAGGATCTGGACGATGAGATCCACGGCAAGCACGTGCTGATCGTCGAGGACATCATCGATACCGGCTACACCCTGAGCAAGGTGAAGGAGATCCTCTCCCTGCGTGACCCGGCGTCGCTCAGCATCTGCACCCTGCTCGACAAACCCGAGCGGCGCGAGGCCCAGGTGCCGGTGGACTGGGTCGGCTTTACCATCCCCGACGAGTTCGTGGTAGGCTACGGCATCGACTACGCCCAGCGCTATCGCAACCTGCCCTACATCGGCAAGGTGGTGCCGCTGGAATAACCCCGCGAGTCGGTTCCCCCCATAACAAGAATTGCGCATATGCCTGGCCTTCGCCCAGGCATATGTTTTTGAACCGGAGCCAAGCAATGACCAAAGCACTGGAGATCGAGGGCCTGCGCAAAACCTATGCCGGTGGCGTGGAGGCGCTCAAGGGCATCGATCTGACCGTGGAGCAGGGCGATTTCTACGCCCTGCTGGGCCCCAACGGGGCCGGCAAGTCCACCACCATCGGCATCATCTCCTCCCTGGTGAACAAGAGCGCGGGCAAGGTGAAGGTGTTCGGCTACGACCTCGACAGCCAGCTGGAGCTGGCCAAGTCCCAGATTGGCCTGGTGCCCCAGGAGTTCAACTTCAACCAGTTCGAGAAGGTACAGCAGATAGTGGTCAACCAGGCCGGGCTGTACGGGGTGGAGCGGGCCGAGGCCAAGGTGCGCGCCGAGCGCTACCTCAGGCAGCTGGATCTGTGGGAGAAACGGGACCAGCCGGCGCGCACCCTGTCCGGCGGCATGAAGCGCCGGCTGATGATCGCCCGCGCCCTGATGCACCAGCCCCGCCTGCTGATCCTGGATGAGCCCACCGCCGGGGTGGATATCGAGATCCGCCGGGCCATGTGGGACTTTCTCAAGGAGATCAACGGCCAGGGCATCACCATCATCCTCACCACCCACTACCTGGAAGAGGCGGAGATGCTGTGCCGCCATATCGGCATCATCGACAAGGGCCGGCTGGTGGAAAACACCACCATGAAGGGGCTGCTCGGCAAGCTCAACGTGGAAACCTTTATCCTGGATCTGGCCCCCGACTGCCGGGAGCCCTTCCTGTCCGGCTTCAACTGGCAATTGCTGGACGATCACACCCTGGAGGTGGAGGTGAAGAAGGAGCAGGGGCTCAACGGCGTGTTCGGCCAGCTCAACGAGCAGGGCATCCGGGTGCTGAGCATGCGCAACAAGGCCAACCGGCTGGAGGAATTGTTCGTGACACTGGTGGAGCAGGGGAGGAAAGCATGAACGCCAAGCAGTATTACATCGCCTTTCGCAGCATCTTGCACAAGGAGATAGTGCGCTTCACCCGCATCTGGGTACAGACCCTGGTGCCGCCGGCCATCACCATGACCCTCTATTTCGTGATCTTCGGCAGCCTGATCGGCAGCCGCATCGGCGAGATGGGCGGCTATTCCTACATGGCCTTTATCGTGCCCGGCCTGATCATGATGTCGGTGATCACCAACTCCTACTCCAATGTGGCCTCGTCGTTTTTCAGCGCCAAGTTCCAGCGCAACGTGGAAGAGCTGCTGGTGGCGCCGGTGCCGACCTATGTGATCATCGCCGGCTACGTGGGCGGCGGCGTGGTGCGGGGACTGGCGGTGGGGTTGATCGTCAGCCTGGTGTCCCTGCTGTTCGTGACCCTGCCGGTGAGCCACCTGTTCAGCATAGTGGCCATCGTCTTCCTGACCTCGGTGCTGTTCTCCCTGGCGGGGCTTATCAACGCCATCTTCGCCCGCACCTTCGACGATATCAGCATCATCCCCACCTTCGTGCTGACGCCGCTGACCTACCTGGGCGGGGTTTTCTACTCCATCGAGCTGCTGCCCGGGTTCTGGCAGGGGCTGTCCCAGGCCAACCCGGTGCTGTACATGGTGAACGCCTTCCGCTACGGCTTCCTCGGCATCAGCGACGTGCCCCTGACCCTGGCCTACGGCATCATCCTCGGCTTTATCGCCCTGTTCTACGGCGCGGCCTGGTACCTGATCCGGACCGGACGGGGATTGCGGCACTGAGTCCAAAGGCAGCCGGTTGGCTGCCTTTCCACTGGTTGCCAATGCCGTTTGTTATAACCACAGGTGTCGGGCAAAGGAAGCCCAATCCCTTTCACCGTGAACCATGATGTTTCAGTTTGAAGAAAAAGGCAGCCAATCGGCTGCCTTTTGTCTTGAACTGAAAGGGAAAACCCGCGATCAGGCCAGCTGCAGGGGGATGTCCTTGCTGGTGCGCACTATGTTGTTGTGGGCATCCAGGTACACCAGGCTGGGCTTGTAGCCGGCGATCTGCTGCTCGGTCATGGGCGCGTAGGCACAGATGATGATGCGATCGCCCACTGCGGCCTTGCGGGCGGCGGCGCCGTTCAGGGAGATCATCTTGGAGCCGCGTTCGCCGGAAATGGCGTAGGTGTGGAAGCGCTCGCCGTTCTCGATGTTGTAGATGTCGATCTGCTCGTACTCGCGGATATTGACCGCGTCCAGCAAATCCTGATCGATGGCGCAGGAGCCTTCGTAGTTGAGCTCGGCGTGGGTGACCCGGGCCTGGTGCAGCTTGCCCCTGAGCATGATGCGTTGCATATCCATGTTTAGCTTGTCTCCGTCAATTACCGCCCTGAGGGCTTATGGTTTTGCGACAGTGCCCGGAGGGGGGAGCCAGGCTCACGCCGACTCGCCGTGAACCCATCCCTGGGGGCTCGACGGCGCCATCCCTGGCGCCAACGGTCGGCTTAGAGCCTAGCTCCCCCTCCCAGCAAGACCTGAGTGTCACTACAGGGGCACTACCTGGTTATCTATCAGTCTGGCCTTGCCCAGAAAGGCGGCCATTAAAATCACCGCCGCCCGGCTGTGTTCGCCGAGCGGTGCCAGGGTGTCGGCATCGACGATATCGATGCCGTCGGTGCGAAAGCCGGCGCCATCCAGCCGGGCGGCGCCTTCCTTCGCCAGCAGTTCGAGATCCCGTTCACCCGCGGCCAGGCGCTCGGCCAGCCGGTTCATGGTGGCGGCAAGCATCGGCGCCAGGGCCCGCTCCGCCTCGGTCAGGTAACCGTTGCGGGAACTGAGCGCCAGGCCGTCCCCGGCGCGCACCGTGGGCACGCCCAGGATCTCTACCGGCAGGTTCAGATCGGCGGTCATTTTACGGATCAGCGCCAGCTGCTGGTAGTCCTTTTCGCCGAAGCAGGCCAGATCCGGTTGCACCAGGTTGAACAGCTTGCACACCACTGTGCTGACCCCGTCGAAGTGGCCCGGGCGCAGGGCGCCTTCCAGCACCTGCGAAATGCCGGGCACGCTGACCCTGGTCTGCTGTTGCTGGCCATGCGGGTACATCAGCTCGGGGGTGGGGGTGAACACCAAATCCGCCAGCTCGCCGAGGCGCTCACAGTCCTGCTCCAGGGTGCGCGGGTAGGCGGCCAGATCGGCGGCCCGGTCGAATTGCAGCGGATTGACGAAAATGCTCACTACCACCCGGTCGGCGCGGGCCCTGGCCTGCTGCACCAGCTCCAGGTGGCCCTGGTGCAGGTTGCCCATGGTGGGCACGAAGCCGATGCGCTCGCCGCCTCGGCGCCAGCCGCCGATGACGGTCCTCAGTTCCTCTATGGTGCTGACCAGTTGCATCTTCTGTCCTCAGTTGAAACTGTGCTCGGGGCCGGGAAAGCGCCCCTCGGCTACTTCGGCCACATAGGTTTCGATGGCGGCCCGGACGTTGCCGCTCTCGGCCAGGAAGTTCTTGGTGAACTTGGGCACGTAGCCGGAGGTCAGCCCCAGGGCGTCCTGCATCACCAGCACCTGGCCGTCGGTGTCCGGGCCGGCGCCGATGCCGATCACCGGGATGCGGAGTTCCCGGCTGATGTCGGCGGCCAGTTGGCTGGGCACGCACTCCAGCACCAGCAGCTGTATGCCGGCCGCCTCCAGGGCCCTGGCGTGGCGCTTGATCTGCTCCGCCTGCTCGGCCTCGCGGCCCTGCAGCTTGAAGCCGCCGAACACGTGCACAGACTGGGGGGTAAGGCCCAGGTGGCCGCATACCGGTACGCCCTGGCGGGTCAGTTGGGCGACGGTGTCCGCCAGCCAGTCGCCGCCTTCCAGCTTGACCATATGGGCGCCGGCCCGCATCAGGGCGGCGGCGCTGGCGCAGGCCTGCTCCGGGGTGCTGTAGCTCATGAACGGCATATCGGCGACGATGAACGCATTCTTGCTGCCGTTGGCCACACAGCGGGTGTGATAGGCGATGTCGTCCACGCTCACCTTGAGGGTGCTGGCCTCGCCTTGCAGCACCATGCCGAGGGAGTCGCCGATCAGGATGGAGTGGACCCCGGCCTGTTCGAACAGGGTGGCGAAGGTGGCGTCGTAGGCGGTGATCATGGCGATTTTCTGGCCGGCCTGTTTCATCGCCTGCAGGCGGGCCGTGGTGATTTTGCTCATGGTGGTTTCCTGTTACTGCGCCGGCAACCGGGTCATGCCGTTTTGCGGGCAATCCTGCAGCAGCCGGGCCAGGGGCGTGCCACAGGGCAGCACCAGCTCCGGAGCCAGGTCGGCCAGCGGGTAAAGCACGAATTCCCTTTGTTTCATGCCGTAATGGGGGATGGTCAGCCGCTCGTCCTCGATCTGCCGCTCACCGTAGAGCAGTATGTCCAGATCCAGGGTGCGGGGGCCCCAGCGTTCTGCCTGGCGCTCCCGCCCCTGGGCCAGTTCTATCGCCTGCAGGGCGTCGAGCAGGGCGTGGGGCGAGAGCCGGGTGTCGAAGGCCGACACGCCGTTGACATAGGCCGGCTGGTCCGTCGGTCCCATGGGACGGCTCCGGTAAAGCGGCGAATGGCGCAGGCTGCCTGGCACGGCCAGTGCGGCCAGCGCCTGCCGGGCGGCCCGGATCTGGCCCTCGGGGTCATTCAGGTTGGCGCCGAGGGCGACAAAGACCCGGGTCACGTTTCTCTTCTCCGGCGCGGGCGGCGGCGGGGGCGCTTGCGTGGCGACTTGCGCGGGGCGGCCTCGTCCTGTTCCTCGTCCTGCTCGCGGGTCGCCGCCTGGCTCAGCCGCTTCTGGTCGACCGGGTTGGCGGCCTGGAAGTCGGTCCACCATTCGGCCAGTTCCTTGAGCCGGGGATCCAGTTCGGCCCGCAGCAGCAGGAAGTCGTAGCCGGCACGGAACTTGGGGTGCTCCAGCAGACGGTGGGGCCGCTTGCCGGCGCGCTTGGTCAGCCGATCCTGCAGTTGCCAGATATCCCGCACCACGGTGCTGAAGCGGCGAGGAACGGCCACCGTCTTCACCTGGCGGCCGATGACCTCGTCGGCCGCCAGCATAAAGGCGTCGTGGTAGCCGAGGCCGCCGTCGTTGACGAATTCCTGGGTGCGGGTTTCCACCGGCCCCCACAGCAGGGCGGCGTAGAGGAAGGCGGGGGTCACCCGCAGATCCTGGGCGATGCGTTCGTCGGTGTTGGCCAGGGCCAGCTCGATAAAGCGACCATAGCGGTTGTTGCCCCGGCCCATGACCTCGGCGGTTTCCGGGAACAGGGGCGCAAACAGGCCGTAGTGCTGCATCTGGCGGTAGGTTTCCAGACCCTGGCCGGCGAGGAACAGCTTGAGGGTCTCCTCGAACAGCCGGGCCGGGGGAATGTCGGACAGCAGCGGCGCCAGCTCCCGGATGGGGGCCTCGGTGCGCGGGCTGATGCTCAGCCCCAGCTTGGCGGAGAAGCGCACCGCCCGCAGCATGCGCACCGGGTCTTCCCGGTAGCGGGTCTCGGGGTCGCCGATAAGCTCCAGGCGGCGGGCTTCCAGATCCTTGAGGCCACCGGCGAAACCGAGCACGCTGAAGTCGGCGATATTGTAGTAGAGGGCGTTGACGCTGAAATCGCGCCGCTCGGCGTCTTCCTCTATGGTGCCGTAGACGTTGTCGCGCAGCAGCATGCCCTCGGAGGACTGGGCCGAGATGTGCTTGTTGGTGTTGACCTGGTGGTGGTGGCCGCGGAAGGTGGCCACTTCGATCACGTCCCGGCCGAACAGCACATGGGCCAGGCGGAAACGGCGCCCCACCAGTCGGCAGTTGCTGAACAGCTGCTTGACCTGCTCGGGAGTGGCGTTGGTGGCGACATCGAAGTCCTTGGGCTGGCGGCCCAGCAGCAAGTCACGCACCCCGCCGCCCACCAGGTAGGCGTCGAAGCCGGCCTTGTTCAGGCGATACAGCACCTTGAGGGCGTTTTCACTGATTTGTCGGCGCGAAATGCCATGCTGGTCGCGCGTCAGCACCACGGGTTGCAACGGCAACGCCTCCTGTTGTCGGGTAAGCAGCTTTTTACAAAAGCCGGCAATCTGGGAAAAAATGGGACACCTCGCAAGGCCTTAAGCTAGAAAAATCGGCGCACTATGATAGCGCAGGGCGCTCTAAATGCGAACTATCGGCGTGTTTCAGCTCGATATGGGGTCCTTTGGGCACCCGTTCGAGCCGCCAATGTTGCCCGGCCCAGGCCAGCAACTCGGCCGCGCCGGCACCAAACAGCTCCATTGGCGGATGCTGGCCGAGAAAGGCCAGGGCCTGCCACAGGGCCTCGCCCGGGCGATGCCTGTCCAGGGCCGGCGCATGGTTCTGCTTGGACAGCTTGTGGCCACCATAAGTGGCCAGGGGCAGGTGCAGCCAGCCGGGTTCGGGGGCGCCCAGCAGCCGGTAGAGGGCTATCTGGCGCACCGTGGGCTCGAGCAGGTCGGCACCCCGCACCACCTCGGTCACCCCCGCCTCGGCATCGTCGAGCACCACCGCCAGGTTGTAGGCGTAGAGGCCGTCGCGCCGGCGCACGATAAAGTCTTCTTCCGCCAGGGCCCCGGGCACCGTCACCCTTCCCTGCAGGCGATCCTCGAAGCCGTAGACCGGACGCTCCAGCCGCAGGCGCACGGCGGCACCCGCGGCGGGCAGCCGCAGATCCCGGCAGTGGCCGGTATAGAAGCCGCCGGCCTCGGCGATCATCTTGCGGGTGCAGTGACAGTGATAGGTCAGCCCCCGCGCCCGCCAGTCGTCCAGCACCGCCTGGTAGCCCGGGTGGCGACGGCTCTGGTAGACCAGGGGGCCGTCCCAGTGCAGGCCGAAGGCCTCCAGGGTGTGCAGTATGTCGTCGGCGGCGCCGGGAACTTCCCGGGGCGGATCCAGATCCTCGATACGCACCAGCCACAAGCCCCGGCTGGCCCTGGCCTGGAGGTAGCTGCCGAGGGCGGCGATCAGGGAACCGAAGTGAAGGGGACCGCTGGGCGAGGGAGCAAAGCGCCCAATATAGCGGTCGGGCGCGGTGTGGGTCATAGCATGTTGGGCCGGTTTAGTAACCGGCCATCTGTTTTTCCTTGATCTCGGCCAGGGTCTTGCAATCGATGCACAGATCGGCGGTGGGACGGGCTTCCAGCCGGCGGATGCCGATTTCCACGCCGCAGTGCTCGCAATAACCGAAATCGTCGTCTTCGATCTTCTGCAGGGTCTTCTCGATCTTCTTGATCAGCTTGCGCTCCCGATCCCGGGCCCGCAGCTCGAGGGCGAATTCTTCTTCCTGGGCGGCCCTGTCCACCGGGTCGGGGAAGTTGGCGGCCTCGTCCTTCATATGGCCTACGGTGCGATCCACTTCTTCGCGCAACTGATTGCGCCAGGCACCCAGAATCTTGCGGAAGTGCGTTTTCTGCGCTTCGTTCATGTATTCTTCGTCGGGCTTCGCCTGGTAGGGCTCGACACCGGCAATGGCCAGAATACCGAGAGATTTTTTGGTTTCGACTGCTGGCATTCCGTATCTCCTAAAAAGCAATATTGCGCCAACCAAATTCAAGAAGCGGCTATCTATAGCAGAAAGCACGTTGACAAGGCAATTTTGCGTTGTGATTTCTGCGGGTACGGCTTCCTGAATACGACCGTGGCCACTTCTTTTTCACTTCCGCCTGGCGGAGGTGGTGAAAGAGGGTGGCGACTCTTTGGTGAGCCCTCCATATGGGGATGGGGAATGGCCTTTTCAAGGGTGGAGCCGGTAGCCATGCTGCGGGTACCATTCCACCCCATTTATGAACTATAGGTATTATCGTGCAGTTTTCCTCTTCTTTATCCCGGGGCCGCTTGATAAAGCGTTATAAGCGCTTCCTCGCCGATGTGGACTATCAGGGGCGTCCCCTGACCCTGCATTGCCCCAACACCGGCCGCATGACCGGCTGCGCCGAGCCCTCCTTTACGGTGTATTTTTCCACGTCCGCCAATCCCAAGCGCAAGTACGCCCACACCTGGGAACTGAGCGAGAACCAGCGGGGCGAACTTATCTGCGTCAATACCGCCCGGGCCAACCAGCTGGCGGCGGAGGCCCTGGCCGGGGGGCTTATCCCCGAGCTGGCCGGCTATGGCCGGGTGCAGGCGGAAGTCCGCTACGGCGAGGAGGGCAGCCGCATCGACTTCCTGCTGAGCGAGGGCGGCCGGCCCGACTGCTATGTGGAGGTGAAGAGCGTGACCCTGCTGGAGCAGGACGGCCGGGGCTACTTCCCCGACACCGTCAGCCTGAGGGCGCAGAAGCATGTGCGGGAACTGATCCAGTGCGTGCGCGACGGACGGCGGGCGGTGATGCTGTTCTGCGTGTTGCATACCGGCATCGACCGGGTCGGCCCGGCCCGCCACCTGGACCCGGCCTACGGCCGGCTGATCGACGAGGCGCTCTCGGCCGGGGTGGAATGCCTGGCCTGGGGCGCCGACATCAGCCCAGAGGGGATGCGGCTGGCCCGGGCGCTGTCCTTTACGCCCTGAGTGGCCAGCTGTGCAGCGGTTCGTAGTGGGGCCCCTGCTCGGTCTGGACGGAGCGGTAGAGGCCGAGCGAGCGGGGCCGGTAGACGAGCGGCTCCGTCTCTGGCAACGGGCAGGCCGCGCAGTGGCGAAAGAGGGTGACATGGGGGCGAAAGGCCCGGTGGGGCGGGCCCAGCGTCAGGCTGGCGCAACACAGCCCCACCTCCTCGGCCAGCTGGGCCAGTGCTCCGGGCACCCGGCTCGGCCCCGTCCACACCACGCCGGCCCTGGGGAAGCAGCCCAGGCGGTTCAGGCGCAGGGGGAAGGCGGGCAGCGTGCGCCGGCCCAGCCAGCGCTCCAGGGCCCCTTGCCGGGACATCTCGGTCTGGCCCAGAAAGCGCAAGGTCAGGTGGAACTGGTGGGACGGTATCCGCCGACCGGGCAGGGCCAGCCAGTCCTGCAACCGGCCCAGGGCGGGCGCCAGTTCGTCGGCGGGAAAGGCCAGGAACAACCGGTTGTCGGGCTCTTTCATCGTCGTGGTCCTTTGCGGAGGCTTTTGGCACAATATAGTGGTTTTCGGCCAGTCAGGTAACAGCGTGGACCAACTCCCCATTCTCGAGGCCCTGCCGCGGTTGCGGCAGGCGCTCGACGCCTCCCAAATCATCCTGGAAGCCCCTCCCGGCGCCGGCAAGTCTACCCGGCTGCCGCTCTGGCTGCTGGAGCAGCCGGACATCCGGGGCCGCATCATCATGCTGGAGCCGCGCCGGTTGGCGGCCCGCACCATCGCCCAGTACCTGGCGCAACAGCTGGGAGAGGCCCCGGGCGGACGGGTGGGCTACCGTATGCGTGGCGAAAGCCGGATCGGCAAGCACACCCGACTGGAAGTGGTGACCGAGGGGGTGCTGACCCGGATGCTGCAGGCGGATCCCGAACTCGAGGGGGTGAGCCTGTTGGTGTTCGACGAATTCCACGAGCGCAGCCTGCAGGCGGATCTGGCCCTGGCCTTCGCCCTGGAGTGCCAGGCGCTGCGGGAGGATCTGAAGATACTGGTGATGTCCGCCACCCTGGAGGGGCTGGCGCTGGAGCAGCTGCTGCCCGATGCCGTCACCGTCAGCAGCGCCGGCCGCAGCTTTCCGGTCGAGCTCGAGTACCAGCCCCGCAACCAGCATTCCCGGCTGGAAGAGGCAATGGGACGGGCGGTGCTGGGCAGCCTGGAACGGCACCCGGGCAGCGTACTGGCCTTCTTGCCCGGCGAGCGGGAGATCCGCGCCACCCATGACTGGCTGGCCGACAGGCTGGCCGACGGCGTCGAGCTCAGGCCTCTCTATGGCCGTCTGACCCTGGCCGAGCAGCAGGCGGCGATTGCGCCGGCGGCGGCGGGCCGGCGCAAGGTGGTGCTGGCCACCAATGTGGCGGAAACCTCCCTGACCATAGACGGCATCGGCATAGTGGTGGACTCGGGCCTGGAGCGCCAGGCCCAGTTCGACCCCGAGGCCGGCATCACCCGGCTGCTGAGCCGGCAGATAGGCCAGGCCTCCGCCACCCAGCGGGCGGGCCGGGCC